>JBAXMJ010000021.1:0-29914 GCA_037134355.1 bacterium
CCTGCGCTACAGACCGAGGAATCCGTACGGCCAAACTGTTCCCCCATTTCTGAATTTTCGTAATCATATCGCGCATCTCCTTATGTATATACTATGAAGATACACTCTCAATCCGCTGTATGCAAGACATAATAAGAGAAAAAAGGATCAAAACACAACGGGCGCATCAATACCAACGCTGCTTTTGATCCGTCGGCGAGCGTGCGAGCCGTCGCGGTCAAAGAGCTGGTTGGCTTAATAATGATATCTTGCCTGAGCAATCAGAACGGAATCTCCTTCTACTTTGTAGATAAGGCGATGCTCGTCGTTAATTCGCCGGGACCAGTACCCGCCCAGTGCGTGACGAAGAGGCTCGGGTTTTCCGGTTCCTTCAAAAGGGGTACGGACAACCTCCTTGATGAGATCATTGATTCGCTTGAGCAGTTTCCGGTCCGTCTGTTGCCAATAGAGATAGTCTTCCCACGCTTGGCTTGAGAAAACAATCTTCATTCCGCAAGAGCCCTTTCAATCCCTTTCCCCTCTTCGAGTTCCTTGATGGAATCCAAGAGCCGCCGGGTGTTCCGGGGGCTGCGGAGCAAGTAGGCGGTCTCGGTAAGGGATTCAAAGTCATCCAGCGCGATCATGACGACCGAATCCTCCCGCTTGCGCGTGATGATAATCGGATCGTGATCCTGGCAAACCCGGCGAATCGTCTCAGCCAGCGTCTCTCGAGCCTCAGTGTAAGTTATTGCATTCATATGGACAGGATACTGTACAGAACGTCGTTTTGTCAATATCATCATTACTCTCATGCCACCCATTGGGTGCGAAGCACACTTCGTCCCCACACTTAATCCCTACTCTTAGTCGGATATAGTGTGCAAAGAGTGCCGCCGACACGGCGGCTACTACAGCGATGCCCTCATGAGTGACCCATTACAAGTAACTGTCCAGAAAAGACTAAGCGAGTCGAGTAAGCGTAATCAACGTCATTTTCCGGCGGGATGACGGCGGGAGAAATTCAGCAGGAAGCGACTTCATCGTCGGGCTTGCATTTATGACCCTGTTTTGACAGGGTCTCACCCCGAAACGGGACCCGGATCCCTTCATCAACCAGGAAAAAAAATCATGACCAAGAAACCGCAGAGCTTTCAGGAACGACAGCAACAGATCGAATGGCAGAAACGCCAGGAATTTGAACGGATCCAGGCAGAACTGGCCTTCGCCCGGGGCCTCCGGGAACTCCACCCCAAACAGGCGCCGGCCTGGAATAAACTGATCGCGAAGGCCGAGGCCCTGCTGGCTGACGTGGACGGTTCGACCGAAGACGTCGCCACCGCCGTGCGTCAGGCGGAAGACCTGCTCGCCCCGATCGGCAAGGTCGCCAAGAACTACCTCGTCCACCTGGTCGGCCACGCCCACATCGACATGAACTGGATGTGGTCCTGGCCGGAGACCGTGGCGGTCACCAACGACACTTTTTCAACGGTCCTTGCCCTCATGGATGAGTTCCCCTTCTTCCGTTTCTCCCAGAGTCAGGCCAGCGTCTATGCGCTCATCGAGCAGCATCATCCCGCGCTCCTGGAGCGGATCAAGGCCCGCGTCAAGGAAGGCCGCTGGGAAGTGCTCGCCAGCCACTGGGTCGAGGGCGACAAGAACCTCGCCAACGGCGAGAGCCTCTGCAGCCACCTGCTCTATACCCGTAACTACATGGAAAAGCTTTTCGGCCTCAAACCCGAGGACGTCCCCATTGACTGGTCCCCGGACACCTTCGGCCACGCCGCGACCGTACCCACCTATCTGGCCCGGGGCGGAGTCCGTTACCTCTACATCCACCGCCCCGGAGTTCACACCAAGGAGAAGCCGGTGCTCTTCTGGTGGGAAGGTCCCGACGGCGCCCGGGTCCTGGTTCGAAACGACATGGACTTCGGCTACAACGGCGTGGTCAACCCGGATATGGTGACCAAGAGCCTCTTCAAGACGGCCAAAGAGGCCAAGTTCAACGAGACGATGCTGGTCTATGGCGTCGGTGACCATGGCGGCGGCCCGACCCGTCGCGACCTGATCCGCGGGGCCCAGATGAGCGAGTGGCCCATTTTCCCCGCCCTGCAATTCTCCACCGCCAGGACGTTCTTCGAGAACGTGGACAAGAGCCATGTGAAGCTGCCGGTCCTGAAGGGTGAGATCAACACCGAGTTCACCGGCTGCTACACCACCCAGACCCTGATCAAGAAAGGGAACCGTTTCGGCGAGAACCGGCTCCAGGACGCCGAACTGGCCGGCACCATGGCCTGGGCCCGGCTCCAGAGCCCCTATCCTGCGGCAGTTCTCGAGGAAGGCTGGCGTGACATCCTCTTCAACCAGTTCCATGACATTCTGCCCGGCAGCGGAGTGCACGACACCCGCACCTACGCCCATGGCCTCTTCCAGAAGACCATGGCCATGACGTCCATGGTCGAAACCCAGGCGTTACGCGCCCTTGCCCAGGAGATCGATACCCGCGCCCTGGCCGGCGATCCGGCCGAAGTCCCGCCCATGTTCCTGGCCTGTGGCCAGGGGGCCGGGGTCGGCTTCAACGCAGCCGATGGGCGCGTGAGCGGATCCGAACAAAGCGGCGGTCTTGGCAACCGCCCTCTCGTCCTCTTCAACCCCGGCGCGTGGGACCGGGAGGAAATCGTCGAGGCCACCGTCTGGGACAACGTCCCCCCGGGACTGGTCAAGCCACTGAGGGAACGCACTTTCAGCATCCGCACTCCTGACGGAGAGCTTCTGCCCACCCAGCAGGTGAACCAGGGCAACTACTGGGGCCATGATTTCGTCGCCCTGGCCTTTCCGGCCAGTGTCCCGTCTCTGGGGTACCGGGTCTACGCCATCGTCGAAGAATCTGGGAAAAATAAAGCGACGACGACCACGCGCCAGACCGGACAGATCCACCACTGCGCCTACGCCCCCATCGAACGGGGTAGCGAAGGCGTGGAGAACGAATTTGTGGCCCTCGAGATCGACCCGGTCACCGGTGGCATCCGCTCGCTACGGGAGAAGACCACCGGTCTCCTCCTCATCGACCAGGAGTCCTCAAGCCCGCTGGAATTCTTTCTCGAGCGGGCCCATGGAATGAGTGCCTGGTCGATCGATCACGGCGGCCCGGTGCAGGCCCCGCAAGTGACCTCGATTCAGCGCAAGCTCCGCGGCCCCTACAAGGTGGCACTGGAAGTCGGTCTGAAGATCCGGGAAAGTGATTTCACCCTGACCTACGAACTGCGACAAGGCGACCCGCGGGTCTACCTCCACCTGGCAGGGACCTGGTTCGAGCGCGGCACCGCCCAGGGTCAGCCGCACCTGCGTATCGCCTTTCCCCTCAAACTCCGGGATCCCAGGACCCGCTACGAAATCCCCTTCGGAGCCGTCGAACGACACTTCACCAGGGGCGAGGAAGTTCCGGCACTCCAGTGGGCCCAGGTAGAAGGGAAAATCGGGACCAAGCCCGCGGGCTGCCTTCTTCTCAACGACTCCAAATACGGCCACAACATGGAAGGCTCGATCCTGCGGCTCACGCTGATCCGATCCAGCGTGGATCCCGATCCGCTCCCGGAGATCGGGCGCCACGAGGTCCACCTGGCCCTCCTGCCCTACGCAGGGACCATGACGGTGGCGGACGCAACCCGCCACGCGCGGGACCTCAATCATTCGATCCGGCTCATCGGCACGGGCATCCACAAAGGCACCCTGCCGGAGACGGGCGGGCTGCTGAAGCTTAAAGGCGCCGGGAACGTGATCCTCTCGCTGGTGAAAAAGGCCGAGAAGGAGGATGCGCTTCTGGTCCGCCTCTACGAAACGGCCGGGAAAGCCGCCACCGCGCGACTGGTCGCCGGGGAACTGCTCACCGGCTTCAGCCAGGCCTGGGAGGCCGATCTCATGGAACGGCCGCTGGGCGCCGGGAAGCTCAAGAGTACGGCCCGGGAGATCGAGGTAAAACTCCCCCCGCACGGCATCGTCACGGTCTTGATTAAGCTGAAAAAGAACGGAAGTCTCTAATGGCTAAGATCACGTTTCTGGGTGCGGGCAGTACGGTTTTCGCGAAGAATATCCTGGGCGACTGCATGTTGTGCGAATCGCTTCAGGATTCCCACATTGCGTTGTATGACATTGACGCCACCCGCCTGCGAGAGTCGAAGAGCATGCTGGACACGCTCAACCGCAACATCAATCAGGGCCGCGCGACCATCACCACCCATCTTGGCCTGGCCCGGCGCAAAGAGGCCCTTAAGGGGGCCTGCTACGTGGTCAATGCCATCCAGGTTGGCGGCTATGATCCCTGTACCATCACGGACTTCGAGGTGCCGAAGAAGTACGGCTTGCGCCAGACCATCGCCGACACGCTTGGCATCGGCGGCATCTTCCGCACCCTGCGCACGCTGCCCGTGATGCTCGATTTCGCGCGCGACATGGAGGAGGTTTGCCCGGAGGCGTGGTTCCTGAACTACACCAACCCCATGGCCATGCTCACCGGCGGCATGTTGCAAAGCTCCTCCATACGCACGGTCGGCCTGTGCCATTCCGTGCAGGTCGTGTCCGAGACAGTGTTGCGGAGTACCGGCCTGGACCGGAAGCATCCCCCGGCCGAAGTGCGCCAGTACGTCGCCGGCATCAATCACATGGGCTGGCTGCTGAAGATCGAGCACAAGGGCAAGGATCTCTATCCGGAAATCAAGGCCCGCGCCGCCGAGCTCCTGGCCGGATGGCGCAAGGGCAATGGAAAGAGCGGCGACATGGTTCGCTTGGAAATGATGCTCCGCATCGGCTACTACATCACCGAAAGTTCCGAGCACCTGTCCGAGTACCTGCCGCATTTCATCAAGGCCGCGCATCCGGAGCTGATCGAGGAATTCAACATCCCGCTCGACGAATACCCGCGCCGTTGCGTCAACCAGATCGCGGGCTGGAAGAAGATGAGCAAGGCAATCACCGCTAACCCGGACCTCAGGCACGAGCGTACCCGCGAATACGGTTCGCGCATCATGGATGCGATTGAGACCGACCAGCCGGCGCAGATCGGCGGCAACATTCTCAACCGCGGCCTGATTCCAAATCTTCCCCCGTTGGCCTGTGTCGAAGTGCCGTGCCTGGTGGATTCCAATGGGGTTCAGGGCTGCTATGTCGGCGACCTGCCGGAACCGTGCGCCGCCTATAACCGCACCAATATCAACGTCCAGATGCTTACCATCGAGGCCGTGCGTGAGCGCCGCCGTGATCGCATCTACCAGGCCGCGATGCTAGACCCCCATACCGCCGCGGAACTGACCCTAGACGAAATCCGCAACCTCTGTGATGACCTGATCAAGGCCCACGGCAAATGGTTGCCGAAGTTCAAGTAGCCAGCCATCTCTTGGCCGCCTGAAGGCGGTACACCAGCCGTCGCCCATCCCAAACAGTCCTTAACTTAGCGCCATTCGGGACGGTTATTTGTTATTGGTTACAGGCAGCGGAACAGATGCTCCGGGCGGAAATAATGGCTTAATATGCCTTTCATAGAGATTGGTCTCAACATTCCTTGCCACACTGCCCCGGTGCGTCTCAAGGGCATCCAGATACCGCGCACCCATCTCGGCCGCCACTTTATACCCCACGTGAAGCAACTGCCTGAGATTGGGGTTATAACCGGGAACCGTCTGATCATGACGTAATGCTGATACAAAGGTCTTGCTATCCCATGTCGCAACCTGTTGGGTGGAAGGGAGCGCCTTCCGGTCGATATTGATGACTTCGGCATAGGGGCCACATAACTCATCAAACCGACCCAGTGCGGCGGTATAGACATCCTTGGCAATGGCAAGCCCATCCCCCCCAGCCTCCGCCAGACCGATCACTTCCTCCAACCAGGTCGTGCCCGCCGTCTTCAGGTGAAGTCCAGCGCCGGTCTTCTGAAGCACAGTCCGGATCGGCCCATAGATCTTGAACTTGTCACTGCCGGAGTGGACGCTCAACTTAAGGTTTGATGGCAGTTGGAACCGACAGCAGGCAAACCGGATTACCGCCACATCCGCTTCAAATTCCCGGGCAAACTGTGCAACATCTCCGACATAATCCACCCCCTTGTTAAACCGACCTGTGAAACGCGGCGCGATCGTCTGAGCCGGGATGCCTTCACCGGCAATCGCCGCAAGAATCACCAGCAACTCGTGCGGAGTCTGCGGGGTCATCGTCTCGTCCATCGACACTTCGGTCACAAAACAGCCGACCCCCTTTTGCCTCTCAATGTGCCGGTAAATCCGCCCCGCTTCCTGAACGGCAAAAAGATATTTCCGGGCAACACTTTCCAAAAGCTCACGTGTAATGACAAGCGGCGAAGCAAGCCCCTCAACCGGCAAATCACCGCAAAAGCTGCTGTATTTCGCTACAAACGCCTTCACCGCCGCAGGATCCGCAGGCGTCCCGATCACGCTGGCCACATCTAGTGTGAAAAAATCACTTGAAGCAATGAACCCATCCACCGTCTTGAGATTAATGTGATCGGCATCGACAAAATAGGGCAAGGACCACTTCATGTCCTGAACCGCCTTGTCCGCTGCCTCGCGGACACTCGGGGGTTGAGTATGAATGATGGAATGTTCACGGAAGGATTTATTCCAGACGGGCGACACTTCAATCCCCTCTTTGCGTGCCTGTATCAAGGCCGCCAGCTGGGCGTTCCCCTCACGTGCGAAACGATCTCCGACACCCATGGTGAATTTTGGCAAGATGATTTGCATTGTAACATTTCCGTTCATTTTTCGCGGTGCATTCTTCGATTTCTGGTCATGTTACACAGGTCTGTCACTTACTGATTTTCCCTTAAGTTTTCAGAAGCGGCGATAATCGCCTGATAGCGGTAAAATGACTCTTTGGGAATGCGTGCCAGGGAGTCGAACTCGCACCGCACCAACCCGAACCGCTGGGTATACCCACGGGCCCACTCGAAGTTATCAATGAAGGACCAGCAGAAATACCCACGGACATCCACACCATCCTCGCGAATGGCCTGTTTCATGGCATCGGTATAGGACTGGAGGAAGCGGCAGCGGAACTCGTCATTTTTCGCCATGGCCGCATCCGGCTCATCAACCGCACACCCGTTTTCTGTCACATAGAGGGGAAGCCCCGGATAGCGCCTGCCAATCCAGCCCAGCATCTTGCGGAATCCCCACGGCACGACAAACCAACCCATCGAGGTCGTCTCCCAGGCGGGATCAAAACTGAGATTCACCCCGACGTCGTCGGCCATGCCTCCATTGCCGGCCATCTTGTCTACGGCGTTTTTCGCGGCAGGCAGGTGCGAGACGAACTGCGTGGTGTAATGGTTCAATCCCAGGAAATCTACCGACCCCTTGAGCAACGCCTTCTCACCGGCGGAAAAGGTTGGCAGGCGATCACCTAGCCGTTCCTTCATGATGGCCGGATAGTCACCGAACACCACGGGATCGGTGAACCAGCCATAGAAAAACTCCAGGCTCGTCTGTGCGGCCTGCTTATCTTCCGTCGTGTCCGCCAGCGGCTCTCGCCAGTCACAGTTATTACTGATTCCGATCACCCCCGGATAGCCGCCGGCCCGGAAGGCCTGGACCGCGAGCCCATGCGCAAGGAGTTGGTGATGGGCAACCTGGTAGGGCTCATCGGGCGACATCCGGCCCGGAGCAAAGTAGCCGAGGCCATTTCCAAGCACAGCGGTGCACCAGGGCTCGTTGAAGGTGATCCAATGGGCAACCCGGTCGCCAAAAGCGTCGAAACTGGCCTTCGCGTAGTGGGCGAATGCCTCAACTGTTCTCCGTGACAGCCAGCCATCCGCCTCGAACTGTAGCGCCAACGGCAGATCCCAATGATACAGCGTGGCCCACGGTTGGATGCCGTTCGCCAACAGGCAGTCAATCAGCCGGTTGTAGTAGGCGACCCCCTCCGGGTTCACCGCCCCTTTGCCGTCCGGGATGATCCTCGACCAGGCAATGGAGAAGCGATACGCCCCCACCCCCAACTCTTTCATCAACCGCACATCCTCTTCAAACCGGTGATACTGGTCACAGGCAATGTCACCCGTGTCCCCGTTCATGATTTTCCCCGGGGTGTGCGAAAAGGCATCCCAGATACTCAGGCCCTTTCCTCCCTCCATCCAGGCTCCCTCAACCTGATAGGACGCTGTAGCCACACCCCACACAAATCCGATATTTTTAATCTTCTTATTCATTGGAGCCGTCAATACTGTTTTTCACGATGGACAATCCGGAGAGACGGCGAAATGAGACGCCGCACCAGCGACGCTTCTGAATTCCTGGCCTGCGTCTTCAGTCCTTCGCAGAGCCGCGCCGTCGCGCCGCAGCCTGCTTCCGCTGAGCCATGGCCTTGTCGGCGGCCCCGGCATTTCGGCGGGCGGCTTCGGCGTTCTGCTTCATCTCCTCCACGGTCTTGGTTTTGACGCGGGCCGCCCCTTCCATGCTGTGGACACCCAGCTTCTCCTCGGAGGAAAAGCGGGCACTGGCCGCCGGAATCGCCTTCCGGTACTGCGGAAGCCAGCGGGCCTGCGCCACCAGCATCTCGTCCACCATCTGGGAAATCTCGGGCGGGTTGCAGACAGCCGAGGTCAGGGGATCCATCATCACCGCCTGCTTCAACAGCATGACATCCCCGTTCACTGCGGCTTCCACCGCCAGGCGCTGCACGCTGATGGAAGCATTGCAGATGGCCGCGCACCCGAGCGGCAGATCGCCGACCCTGGGGACGCTGATCCCGTTCCCGTCAACATAAGCCGGCACCTCCACAATCGCGTCGTCCGGCAGATTGGTGATACACCCCTTGTTGACCAGGTTGAAGTGGCCGCGGTAGACACGGCCGGTCTTGAGCGACTCAATGATATAGCTGCAATGCTCATGCCCCCGGGTCGCGCTGGAAAACACCTCAGGCTTGCCCTTCATCCAGTTGGGGAAATCGGTCTCAAACCAGTTGCGCCCCTCGGTGCAGACGCGCAGGTACCCGCCCGTCTCGCCATTGATCCAACTGTCCATGCTGATCCACTTGCCCAGCTCCGCCGGGCGCTTCCGGTACCAGGCCAGGTATTCCGAGACATGGCCGTTCGACTCCGTGGTGTAGTAGCCGAAGCGCCGGAGGATATCAATGCGGACCTTCTCCGACTGGCTGAAGGCGGGATGTTTCTCAAACCCTTCCGCAAGCCGCCCGGTCCAATCCTCCCCCTGGTAACGCACCTGGGTATACCAGGTCTGGTGGTTGATACCGGCGCAGATGATGTCCACATCCCTGGGTGTGATGGTCACATACCCCTTCTGGCCGGGCTTGCGATCGCCATTCACGAGCAGCTTGATCACCTCGGTGATCTGCCAATGCCCGCCCTGCACGCCGTGACAGAGCCCGAGCGTGGGCACTCCGCCATACTGGATGGCCGCCCAGGTGTTCATGGCGTTGGGATTGGCGTAATTCAGGAATAGGCACCCCGGGGCGGCCACCTCCCGGATGTCCTTGCAGAAAGCCAGAATCTGGGGGATGTTGCGCTGCCCGTACATCACGCCGCCGGTGCACAGCGTATCTCCAACGCACTGGTCGACCCCGTACTTGAGCGGAATATCCACATCGAGCTTGAAGGCCTCCAGGCCGCCGATACGAGTGGTGTTGACCACGAACTCCGCGCCTTCAAGCGCCTTCCGCCTGCTGGTCGTCGCCACGATCCGGGCAGGCAGTTTGTTCGCCTTGATGTCCCGGCGGGCAAGCTGGGTGATCATGTCCAGATTCCGGGGATTGATATCCGTGAACCTGAACTCGGCATCCCTCAACTCCGGCACCGCAAGGATGTCCTTCATAAGTCCCCGCGTAAACCCGATACTCCCCGCCCCGATAATTGCAATCTTGACCGCCATATTTTTGTTCTCCTGATAAAATTGTTATTCCACCCCGCTAAAATCGAAGAATCGAGGCGCGCTATTCATCACGGCGATGGCAATGACGAAATATAGAGCAATCAATACACCTCTGTGATAATTTCGTCAACAATAACACCACCGGAGCCGCTCAGCCTAAATCCTCCAAGGTAACGGCGCTGATGGAGGGACGAATGAGGTCCGCCTGAACGAGATGCGAGGCGGGGAAGGTTGATGCCACCGCTATGCAACGCATCCCGGCCGCTTTCGCGGCGGCGATCCCGTTAACGGCATCTTCCACCACCGTGCATTGGGAAGGCTGAACGCCAAGTCGCTGGGCAGCCAGAAGGAAAACGGCGGGATCAGGCTTGCGCCTCTCTACATCCTCTGCCGTTACAATGGCCTGCCATGTAGCTGGCGGCAATCCAATCTTGTTCAGATTGGCCACAATTTTGATGCGGTCGGCACTGGAGGCGACGGCACAAGCCATCCCCGCCGCCTGGCATTTCCTTACCAGTTCAACCGCACCCGGGAAGGGCTCAAGCCTTGCAGGCACCATAGCCAGGTAAAGTTCATACGTCCGTGCCTTGGCCTCGACGATATCCAATGGCATGCCATATTTCTCCGCAACGCCACCAAGATACCGGTTTTCTCCAGTTCCCACAAACGGATGGAAATCCTCCGGCCGCACCTCCACGCCACGCTCCCGGAACATCACCGTTGCCGCCGCGCATATCAACGGTTCCGAATCAGTCAAAACCCCGTCCATATCGAATATCACTGCTCTCATGAACTCCAAACTCCATTCAGTTCTAACAGACTCATCCATATACCCGCCAATTTGCCAAGGTTCATCCCGCCCCACGCCGCCGCCAACCCCAGAAAACAGATTGCAAGGCTGAATACCCACGAAACCTGGGTATTGCTCCAATCTGGAGACAAACCCCGGCAACTGCGATCCCCCATCGTTTAGTATTGAGTAGCATAGTATTCACACGCTGTTACTGGAGTGAACAGGTCATAAAGGCTTCCACCTTGCGAGCAATCACCTCTTTGTGCTCATGAACACAGAGCACATCGCATTCCGTGCCTAGCATGAAAGGATGTTTCTTTTCACGCATGCGTGCCGCTAGATCACGGGACATCTCCTTCACCTGCTCCACCGTGATCAGGGAATCGGACATGAATCGCTTGGAGGGAAGATTGCCGTAGAGAACCGTGTCTTTCGACACAAGATCCGCCGCTTCGCACAATTGCACAGGACTGCCGAAACTGAATACTTCGGGACGAAGGGTGTCGAGTTTGCGAATCATCTCAGGAGTGAGCGCTCCACAGTTATGAAAAATCAGGGCCGCACCGCGATCAGCCACGAGCTTTCGCATGACGGAGTTCGGAGTCAGCACAAACCGATCATAGATGTCAGACCCCTCCTCCATCTGTCTCGGCGAAAGATAGACGGAATTGGCGGCCGGTTCAGCAATGACAATCGTCCTGGCACCGGCATCCAATTGGGATTCGATCGCTCGCAGGACGACATCCAAGGCCAGGTCAAGACAGACTTCAACCGCCTTGACTTCAGGATCTTCATCGCTGGTAATTCCGGAACCAGCCAAGAAAATCGGAGTAATGGGATCGGCCAGCAGTTTGGTCATCAGCGAAAAAGGTCCAATCGATATCCCCATTGGAAGCAGCATCGAATGGGTGGCCACATACCGGATGGCATCATTCCGCGCCTCCATCCGCGGACTGAGGGATCCCCTGATCCGTGACTTGAATTCAGCCACCATGGACTCCGATGGACACCCCTGGAAATGATAGGTAGGCCTCTCTGTAACGGGAATGCCCATGAGAGAAAGGAGATGATCTTTCTCCAGCATCAGATCCATGTGAGGCATCACAATCGGGCTGTTATAGAACCGGGCGGCCTCCAGCAGCACCTTCCCCATCCGCACCCCATTGTCAAGAATGGCATCCACATCCGAGTACTGATGCAGAATCATATCCACACCAATTGGCACTCGCACGTCCTTCTTCGTCAAATCGATAAAATATTCGCGATTCATGTATTACTATTCTCCATTTGAATAGGGCGAAGGTTGTCACAAACACAAAGCCCGTTTCTTGCTGTTCCGTGCTTTGTTTTGGTAATTTGGTGCTGGTGCAGAGGCATTTCAGCGAAAGATCCAGGCATGGAGACGCGAGGCCAAGAGCTAGGGATCAGCGGGGCTTGTTGCGATACGCAAGAGGAGTCATCCCAGTTCGACTTTTGAAGACTTTTGTGAAGTAGCTTTGATCCTGAAACCCGCTGGCCATGGCAACATCTGCTATCGGTTCAGTAGTTCTGACCAACAATTGTGCGGCGCGGTCAACCCGGTATTGCGTCAGCAAGTTCGTAAAAGTGCTATGGATCTGCGACCGGATAAGACGGGAGAAATGACTGGGAGACAAGCCGGAAACCTGGGCCACCTGGTCCCGTGTCAAATCCTCGGCAAGATGGTCCTGCATGAACCGTAAGGCGCGGCTCAAAAGAATGGCATTGGGATAGCGCCGATTATCGTGGATGGCGTCCATGACTCTTTCCAACATTGAGGTAAGCCAATGAGTAAGCGCCTCATCGTCATCGAGGGCAGCCAGTTCAGTCAACCCCCGGTAGTGTCCTCCGAGAATACCTGCCGGTGCGGCGCCAGCCTCGACAGCCGCCCGGGACATCATTACCACGAGCTCCATCACCAGACTCTTGAGCAGGTCCAGTCGATCACGACCCACAAAGTAGATTCCCACCAGAATCCGGTTGATGATGCCACGGGCTGCCCCGCGCTCCCCTTTCCGAATGGCAGCAATCAGCGCGGGCTCCTCCTGCAGATAGACGGCACGGATATGATCATAATCGCCTTCCTTGGAGTCGTGGATCGCCTCAGCTTTCTGGCGTTCCTGCTCCGCTTTGGTCCGATGTGCTGCCAGCCAGGACAGATTCGTCAGATTGAACTCACCAGCCATCTCCAGCAGCCCATCCGCTGCGGCACGAAGGAGCGTCATGTTTGGGGTACCCCGAATGGGTGCGGCAGCAATGAGTCCTCCAACCATCTGCTGATTGATGATCATCGGGACACCCCAGATCATCGATCCGTGGGGACACAAATCCATGAACGGCGTCCCCCAGCGCAACGACTCTGACACGATCCTGCAACGCAAGACGGCACAATCAGTTTTATTGCAAAGACTACATGCCAAACGACCAGAAAGGATATGCCCTCTCCCATCCGTAATAACGGCATGAATACCAAATTCTTTACTGTACTCCCTGGTCAGGGCTTTAGCTCGTTTGAGATTGAGTGTTTCCGAGAAGTTATCCCTCATATTGTATCCAGCGAAAACCTATAAACTCATTGAATCTTAGAAACGCAACGGCAAGGTCTGACGCATAACTCCTGTAGCCTGAATACATACCACCCATAGAATGGATCGTCCATCAGAGAAAAGCAAAACACGACAATACAAAAACTGTCATTCACCCCACTCTTCAAACATAACGCGCCACCAGAAATACCCCAAAATAGGTTTAATTAAGCTCTCTCACATGCCTTCGTTGTAGAAAACATAGAGTCCGTCTTTCCCCGGGGCGACAAAATCTAAACGCCCGGTACCGCGCAAGTCGGCCAACGCAAAATGAATTCCACAGCCTTTACCTTCGCCTATGGGGCCGTAATCAATGACCTGCTTGGCAAATGACTCCCCATTCCATTTGAAGTAATAGAGACCAAGATCGTCCCATTCTCCGGCTTCATTACCACAATGGGCGCGATGGCGTTTGCCGGTGACCAACTCACACTGGCCATCACCATCGATATCGATCCATTGCAGGTCATGGTATTGCGCGTTATAGGGGTCGATCGGATGGTGGATCCATTCGCGGTTGGCGCCTGATCCCTTCTGCTCGCTCCACCAGAGACCGTACCCGTGTGCATTGCCGGTGATGATCTCGTTCTTGCCGTCACCGTTGACGTCGGCTACCAGCATCGGAACGCTGCCAGCCCAACCCCAGGGCGGCTTTGGGAAGTCCTCGTGCCAGATCCATTTCCCGTTTTCCGGATCCGCAGGAGCTTCCAGCCACCCCTTGCAGAGAATAATGTCCATGCGCCCGTTTCCGGCAATGTCGCCGCAACCGATCCCGTGCCCCTGCCCCCCCTCGGGGAACTTGTATACGGAGACCTTCCTGAACTTGCCCGTCCCCTTGCCAGCCTTATCGGTGATAAGCTTATAGTAAGCGACTTCCGGGTTCGGAGGCGTATTGGGCAGGATCTCGATCACGCCGTCGCCATCGATGTCCCAGGCACGCGTGGTTTCGACATTGCCGGTCTCCGCAATGACATGCTCCGGCCATGGCTTCGTCGGGTCTTCCGAACACTCGCGCCAACGCAGGTTGGCGCCCCACCAGCCACCCGTAATGAAATCCATACGCCCATCGCCGTTCACATCTAGGGCGATCGTCGAAAAATCATCGAAATATTCACCAGACGGTTTCACCTCGCCGATAAAGTGTTTCTTGCGGAAGTCCGGGCCCTGATACCAGAACGCCCCCGACACAATGTCGGGGATCCCGTCACCATTGACGTCGAAAACGCCGGCCGATTCGTAGGTCTCGTCCGAAATCCAAACTTTTTTCCATTTGAGTGGCATGAGGGGCTCCTTCGCTTGTTGTTGTTTCTTCGGGCTAACGCCCTATTCAGGATGCTGACAAATTGTGATGACATAGTTCGCGGACACGGTTGGCGGCATAGACAAAGTTGCCCCAAGGCACATCCGGGGGGATCAAGTGATCAAATTGTGGCAGAAAACGACCGCCGAGTTTCATCATGTCAGGGATTTTCTGTAACTCCCGGTCAATGGCTTGGAAATCTAAAGCCAAAACCCGCTTATCCAAGCCCCCCCAGATCCCCAATTGCGGGTAGGTTTTCCGATAAGTACGGATGTCATTCCCCGCCTGCACTTCAAAGGGGAAAAAAACATTCACACCATGCCCCATCATCAGTGGCACGAGTTCCTGACAATCGCCATCAGAATCCACTGAAATCAGGGGGATTCCATGAGTCTTTGCAAAAGTCGTGATCCGGTCGTAACAGGGCATCATGAACTCTTCGATCATGGCGGGGGAAATCAGTGAGCCCTGACGGCCGGACATATCCTCCCAGATGTGGATGTGCTCAATCTTAACCTCGGTGGCGACCCGCTCCCAAAGGGCAAGCCAGAGCGAGGTCAGGTGCTGCATGATCTCCTTCACCATGTCCGGTTCCGTATAGAATGCCACGAGCAATTCCTCAACCCCCATCAGGTCACGAAGCGTTCCAAAAATCCCCCAGGGATATGTCCCCACCTGGACGGCTTCCCCTGATTTCAGAAGTTGGGCACGAAAGGCCGCCCAATCCTGAGTGACCCGCCGGTCCAGACTCGCGGTATCCAACGGGTAACGCTCCTCCTTCAGCTTTTCCCAGTCAGCCGGCACCTTGACAGGGTAATCCAGATATTCCGGCATCGATTGGGCCCCGCGATAAGTGCGCATGGTGATCCCCCGCCAGTCCCGCGAGACAACCGTGTCCCCGGTGTTCTCAAGAACTTCAGAAACGAAGTGCGGGAAGGGCCCGGACTCCAGCGCCGGGAGTGCAAAACCAGGCTCATACCCCAGTTCCCTGGCCACATCCAGGTTCGGGTTATTACTCTCGGCTCTCCATCGTTCCATGGTCTCGCCCCATGGACACCAGCCCAGCCCCACACCAAAGGGCAAACGATCAATCGGCTGCCCAAGCAGGCACCGAACAACGCGTTCCCCTGACGTCAGTATTTTCATGGTTACCGGTCCCAACGACTTATACGCCCTTGTAGTGCTTGAGGAACTGGCGAGCCACATGCATATCTTCCAAGGCTTCGGCCGCCTCACAAAGCGGTTTGATTTCCCCCTTGATCGCAGCAATGAAGTTGATGGCCTGTTGGCGCATGGCATGTACCCATGGCATTTGCGGCTCGATAAACTGAGGCTGCACTCCGTTGCCGGGATCGCGGAAAAACGTAACACGTCCCGCCCGGTTCAGGGTCAGCGGGGCCGGCAATTCCACCTTGACCCAGCCTTTTTCAAAACAGACCAGGGCTGATTCCTGCCAGTCAATGGTCGTCTGGTAAGGGGTCATCTCGATCGTACAGGGAATACCGCTCTTGCTTTTTCCAACCAGCAGCACGGCGGTGGGGTCGACATGCGTGACCTCATAGCTCTCTCCAAGCATATGCCGCATCAGGTTGACCTGGTGAATATAGTAGTTCACGAAGCTGATGTAAGTATCGTAGTTCTCCTTGCTCAGCGATGAGTCGGCTGGATCCCACTGCATTTGCGGAGCGGGGGCATTGGAGTTGATCAGGTCGTAAAACCCGCCGGCAATCCAGTCGCCTGCAGGCATCAGCAGGCGCACATACTTCATCTTGCCCAGTTCGCCGGTCTGTTTAAGACGATCGATCTCCACCTTGGCCGCCATGGTGGCAGGATCGCTCCGCTTATGATAACCGACCATGTGGAAAGTGCCGCTGGCGGCAACAGCCTTGACAATCTTCTCCCCCATCTCAATCGTGCCGGCGATCGGCTTTTCGGTAAAGACAGGGATCTTCGCCTTCAACAGTTCGGGAACCAGCGTCCCGTGGCGGGTAAACGGCTGGGAGGCAATGATACCGTCAAGTTTCTCGTTTTTCAGCATCTCCTCGTGTGAAGGATATGACTTGGGAATCGCATAGCGTTGCGCCACTTTGCCGGCGATATCCGGGCGCAATTCAGCAATGGCGACAACCTCGCAAAGATCCGTGAGTGCCGCATAATTCTTCAGATGAGCGCATTGTCCCATTCCTCCCACGCCCACAAAACCAATTTTCAATTTCTGATTACTCATTTTTTATTTCTCCAATTTTAATTATTTCTGATCCATGACATCCTACGCCTTGGCCAATGTCCCGAAACGGTTGGCAATCGCCAGCGCCGGATCCACCGGGACGCCCTGCCGCTTGACATCCACGGGAACCCGTATGGAGGGAACCGACCGCAACGTCTTGCCTGCGAATTGGGGCAGATGGCCCGCCTCCGCCTCCAGCATCTCGGCGACCATTTTGCGGATCTTGTCCAAGGTCAGCACCGATGCGGTGAGCGGATCCAGCGCGATGGCCTGCATGACCAATTCGGGGTCGCCCGTGAAACTGGCTTCCACCGTCAGCCCCTGCACCAGTACGTTGGTCATGTTGAGCGCGGCACACTGAACGGGCAGAGCGCCGATCACCGTCGGATGCATCCCCATCCTGTCCACATAGATCGGCACTTCAACGAGCACCCGTCGGGCAGGTTCGTGATATACCCGTCGTTGCGGATGTTCCCGTTCAGCCGGAAGATGTTGCCGGTCTCCCTGGCCTCAATGATGTGCGAGCAATACTCGGCGCTGCGCGGCCCCAATTTCGTGGATTCGATGGACAGCGGGTCCATCGTCTTGAACTTGTCATCCAGCATCCTGCAATACTTGTAGTAGGCGCCGGTTTCCCCTCCGAAGGCCGGCTCGTCGCAGTAGAGCTCCAGAGCCTTGCTGTTCTTGCGGAAGTAAGGAAGATACTCGGATAGATGGCCGGTGCTCTCCGTCATGAAATACCCGAAGTGGCGCATGACTTCTGCCCGGACCTTTTCATTGACGTAATAGCCAGGTTTCTCGAAATTGGATTTCAGCAGGGGATATAAATCCTTGCCAGCCTTCTCCAGCTTGAGGAACCAGGCCATGTGATTGATGCCGGCGGCTAGAAAATCAATCTCCTCTTTTTTCACGCCCGTATAACTGGCAATCAGATCCATCGTGGTCTGCACGCCATGACAAAGACCGACGAACTGGAGTCCCGGCACCTTGCCCAGGGCCCAGCAACACATCGCCATGGGGTTAGCGTAGTTGAAGAGAATGGCGTTGGGACACAACTCCTGCATGTCCTTCGCAATCTCAAGCAGTGCAGGAATGTGACGCAAGGCGCGGAAGACACCGCCCGGCCCCATGGTATCGCCAATACACTGGTCGACGCCATACTTCATGGGAATCTCGTAATCCTGCGCGAATTCGGCAACTCCGCCTGCCTGAATCATCACCACCACATAATCCGCACCTGAAAGGGCCGCCCTGCGATCTGTAGTCGCGACTACCGAGGCGTCCACCTGGTTGTCCTTGATCATACGAGTGACGAAATCATGCATCTTGTCGAGACGTTTATGCGTGAGCGCCATGAGGCGATACTCACTGCCCTTCAAGGCTGGAGTGGCAAGGAAATCCGACATGAGTGTCTTGCAGAACACCAGGCTTCCTGCACCGATCATCGCTATCTTTGCCATTTCCGATCTCCCTCCTCTTGCGTTTTATTGCGGCGACGCATTTCTGAAAGACGTCATCCGTTATTGAATATCTGCAATAAATATCCCATACTGACTCCTGATTGGAAATGGACGTAATTGCTTTATTTTGTCTGTAATTGCTATTTGATATGTACGCCTCTCGTTTTTTGGGAATTGGAATGCAAAAGCAACTTGTGCCCTGGCGCCTAGGGGCTCACGCTCATCCTTTTCATGAGATGATTCTCGTGCTGGAAGGCGCACAGCATGTCGACATTGCCGGGCAGAGGATCGAGGCGACCGAAGGAGACATCCTCTTCTACCCGATGCGCGTTTCCCATGCTGAATGGACCGATCCAGGCACCCCCCTGGAGAGCGCATTCCTGTCCTGCGAGTGGAACGGGAAACCAAAGGACGTTCCACTCAAGGTGCGGGACCGGGACGGAAGAATTCGTATCATGATGGAATGGCTCTTGGCGGAGCAAAAGGCTCACAAAGTGCTAACCCCTGCCCTGACGCAGACACTATGCGATACGCTCCTGACTCAATTCATGAGTTTATGGATGTGTCCCGCGCAAGACTTCGTGGAAAGGATCCGGCATCACGTCAGGAAGAATATCCATGAACCTATGTCTCTTGACTGGATGGCCAAATTTGCAGGCATGAGTAAATTCCACTTTGTGCGCCAATATCGTGCGCTCACCGGACGGACTCCGATGGAGGATGTCAGGGCGCTCCGCGTGGAATATGCAAGGAATCTGATAATGACGACGGGACTGCCACTGAAAGTCATTGCAGAGAAATCTGGCATGGGCGATCAGTATCACATGTCACACCTTTTCAAACGCATCACGGGCACAAGCCCCGGCAGATTACGCTCACAGAGCATCGCGGATCCACCCACTTTCACGCACATGGGGCGAAATTCGGGCTCCGGTTCAGCACGCCACGCCTGATACGACTCCACAACCATTGCCTCAGCGAAGGCCCCGGCAATCCGTGGTCACGATTCAAGGTCCACCGCTTCCCGCGGTTTCACTGACAAACAAGGTGGTTTATTCATCATGGCTATTTTTTCCCAACGCAGTGGTCCTGATCTATAACTTATACACAGCTTTCATTCGTCATCTTGAACCGGAACTCAAGACCATCCCCTTTGCGCAGAATCGCTTCAACCCCTTTGCATGCCGCATCAACACGCTTCATCACGATTCCATAAGACATGACAAGTCGTCCTCGAGCGGGTATCCATCGAAATGTCGGAACACCCTGGAATTTACCTCTTTCGACAGCCGGTTGCAGTCCTTCCGGGAAAGGGGTGTTCGCGAATTCCATTCCGCGTGTCAGTGACCTGCCCCGCCAGGGTGAATCCTTCCTGGCAAAATTCTCTTCCCAGTTTCCCACCCAGGGAAAATCTGACCGGTTCCAAACATAGGCAACCAGCAATCCAAGTTTAGGATTCACCGCACTGAACCACGCTGTGCCGCTCGATGGATCCATTAACTGGGCACTGTAATCCGACGAATGCTTGTAATCCCGTCCAATCATTCGCAGATCCACCGGTTCCCCATGCACTCCGGGCCCCTTTGGCCAGCAGAAGGACGTATCGGGCTTCAAGCGCTGTGGTTTGCCAAACGTACCGGGATAGGTATGCCCCTTCGTAGCGGACATATCGAAGAGCGTTACTCCTTTTGTCAGAAAAGGCGGACCGAACGTAACATGCTCACACATCGTGAATGGCAAATCACGGCATGCCAGATTGATGATCTCTTCGCGCACGTTGACAGAGTAACTTCCGCGAACCAGCCGGATGGTCCGTTTTAGCCGCATCATGGCTGCCGGCAAGTCGCATTCGCATACCAAGGCCACTGATTTCTTCGTCACGGCCTTCCGCACAAGTCTCCAACGGGCAACCGGGGCCTCTCCATGCCCCCCCAACCCAAGCCGCGCTTCCGCCGGAGAGGGACCACCGAACCAGCCCAAACAAAGATTATGTCCACAAATAGATGCCAGTAATTTACTTTCAAAGCGTTTGGCATCTCGTGCTTTGTACTGCCAGGGTTCGAGTCCTCTCCATTCAGGAACCCACAAAGGGTTTACTCGGGGCAGATCTTGCACCGTGATTGAAGCAAGATGCCCGCCCCCTTGAAGCATAACCAGTTTTAACTTGCCATTGTCAAGTTCCCAGCCTTTTCGCCCCCTGTACTGGATCGTTCGAGCGTGCATTGAATCCTTATTGATTTGATTGCCATTAAGAGGCATGACCACCCTCTATCACACCGCACTGATTATGTGTCGCACCTTGGACACTTGAGTCACATCAAAGTCATTCCACAATGTTTCAAGTAGTTGAGAAAATGTAGTATTTCCATCCCTCGCAAGTTGACGAATCGCTGTAGCGGCGCCCCGCGCATATCGCTCCGGCTGGAGCCCTTGTGCCATCACTAGCCTTATGGTCCCGATCAGCCGGTCATCCCAGCCCAGTTTGCGCCGGGTGTCCCGCGTGACCCGCTCCACGGCATCTTTCAGGAAGGGATTCGTCATCCTGACTAATAAATCATCGACATAGGCCTTGAATCCATCCGGCGTAAACAGCGGATCCAACCCGTGATACTTGCGGCAAAGGGCTTCTCCGGATTCCAGCAAAAAGGCATCCCGGGCCAATTGCATCAATACGGGATTCCCGGCGGCTTCCGACATAAACACCCCGCCGCTCTCGCGCAGCAGGTATCCGAGCAGAGCATGCGTGGCGTTGTGCCCGTACAACTTCGCTTCCTCAAAGGGGAGCAGATCTGCCTTTTCCTCGAACACTTCAATACCGCGGTGGAACCCTGACAATCCGATCCGGCTGATCAGGATCCGATTGAACTCCTCAACCAAAAACGCTCTTGCCATTCCCGGGACGACGGGGACAAGCCCTTGCTCCGCGATTTGCGCAGCCTCAGTCACCACGCCGCTCATCTTCCCGATCACCGTGTTGAGTATCTGGGTACGGGCGGAGGCAAGTCCACCGTCCACGCGAGAGGCCAATGCCTCAGTCAGGATTTCGGCGGCATGATTATGGTTCTCCGCCGTGTACACCACCGCCGCAGGTAAGCGCACATCAGAGACCTTTGCGCGCAACCCGGATGACAGGATATCCAGCACATCGCCGGGCTTTCCCGTCCCATAAAACGCGACACTCGGCAACGCGGTGGCAATTTCGTCGGCAAGGGCAACCGCCTCGATCAGGGATTGCCGATCCCTCTCATCAAGTGGATTAAGGATTTCAACAGGCCCAATCTCATGCGTTTCGACCCCAAACGGGGTCGCGACATTGAGCGCGTAGTAACCCTTGTTCCGACGCACGGACTCCACCACGGACGGAACAACCTCCGCCACAACAAGCCGGTTGAAATTCCCAGACCGCCAGGCTTCATAGACAAACAGGCCCGCTTGAATCGCGCCAAATCCGAAACCAACAAACGTCCGCCTTTGCGATCTTTGGGTGTTCAAATTCTTCATCGTGGCTCCATTGATGTCGCGTTACACCGCCACCGGGGGCTTACGCTCGCCGAACCGTTTCGCCAAGCCAAGGGTCTCATCCAAGGGCAAAACTCCTTCTGAAGCCCCAGGACGAGACAAACTAGCCGCGGCACAGCAACTCCCCAACCCGGCGGACTCCATCACATCCCAGCCCTCATGAAGCCCATACAGCATCCCCGTACAGAAGGCATCCCCCGCCCCGACGGCACCGGCGATATAGCCCTCTGGGAGTGTCAGGGATCCGCGCGAATATCGTTTGCCAGCCCGGTCACGCATATAGACCCCCTCCGGCATATGGACGGCCACAAGCTGCATGTTGCCGAATTCGTATAACTGCTCCACGGCATCGACCAACGCAGGACCGTCAAGAGTCCGGTTCTCGTCCCGCACCTTGAGCCCCACCGCCCGGGCGGTCTCGATCTCGTTCAGGATCAGGTAATCCACATACTTCAAGGCAGGCGGAACCAACTGGGCAAACCGGTCGCTCTCTTCGCTAACCACATCCACACTCGTGAGGATTCCCGCCTCCTGAACCTTCTTGAGCAAACCCGCCGCCACGGTTCCGCATTCAGAGTCTGCTTGATCCATCGCATCCAACAAAAGGAGATACCCTAAATGAAAAATCCGGCAGTTCAAACTGCTGACATCGACATGCCGAGGACTGAACAGCGCATTTGCCCCGCGATAATGAAAAAACACACGATCCCCTGTGGTTTCGTCATTCATCACATCCGTGAAAGACGTCGATGCTTGATCCGTCGCTTGAAGACCACGAATATCCACGCCCAGTTCTGAAAAGACGTGACGCAGGTACCGGCCATCGGCGTCATGGCCGATCATACCAAGCGCGGTTAGCGGGAAACGCGCATTTAGCCGCGCCAGATCGTTAAGCACATTGGCAGCGGCGCCACCGGGACTGAAAGTCTGCCCCTTGATGTTAACCAGCATCCCGCGTCCGGGCAGGCAATCCACCGTCTTTACGCGGTCAACAATCCAGTTCCCTGCCGCCGTAATTCCAACTCGTTGCGTCATTGCGGAGCTCTCCCTCAATCGCTAACCAGTTTCACAATGGCGGGCCCATCTTCGTCAATTCGACTGAACCGGCCCACCCGCTTGTCCTCGAAATAGTTGTCATGGGCGTCATCGTTCGCCGTGGACACTTCCCCCACAATGGCATACTCGGAATCCGCCCAGAAGGCATGCAGCACCCCCTTGGTGAGAGTAACCCGCTCCCCGGACTCGAGGATCAACGGTTTCCCCGGCGGAATATCCCGCCACTCTCCATTCACCTGCAACCGGACTGGACTCGATGAAGGCAGCTCAATGGCCAACCGCCCCCAGCGGCAGATGATATCCTCTTTCTTGGCCGCATGATAATGGCGCGGCGTCACTTGCATATGCCGCACATACATCAGTTTCTCGCAATACTCAGGTTGCTCAGCCAAATTGACCAAAGTCAAGCCGGCCTTGTTGAATTCGCCCAGCCCGAAATCGGTGACATCCCAGCGGGGATTGGGTGGCAATGTCCATCCATGTCGCGCAAAGGCCTGTTGGGCTTCCCTAGCTACCGAATTGATTTCTGATCGCTTCATCTTCCTGAACCCTTCGTTTAACGACTGCACTCAAGCCACCAAGTCTTCATCCTGAAATGATGACAGACTGGGTGGAACAATGCCACTGTCATACGTGCAACACAAGTGACAAAGTTTGCATTCACTATGCAATACTCGGCGACAGGGGTACGCCCAATGCCGCACCCGCCGCCTGCGCGCGAACCTGATCCTGATTACAAACTTTGGCCAGAACCACCGGCCCCGGCTTGGAACGTAACGGCTCAGCCACCTATCTCCCGAAGTTCAGACCAACCAATCCCATTCGCAATGGCTCACTATGATTCATCGAGATCCTCCGTCAAATGAATCGAATATCCGGAACCGTACCGGCCTTTACCACCGCATGCACCGCGTCCCACATCCGGTCCTGATAGGCACGGCAGGTGAATAATCCCGGCAGCGAAAAGGACAGTGTCGTCGTGGCCGGGGCGCGAACCTGGCGTTTTCCATTCAGGCGCTTCACGAGATCCCCGTAGACCTTCGCCAACGCCTTTGGCTTTCCCTCATGGGTGAAAATGCCACCGTGGTTGCTGATGTCATTGGATGCCGGCATGTCAAAGGTCGGCCAGTTGATGAAACCATTGACATGCGGGATGAGCGCGTTGGTGATCGCCTGCGTGTAGTCGGCATGTTCCTCTTCGCTGCGGTAAGGCAGGTCGCAGAGGAATTTCGAGTGTCCGCCCCCATACCAGCCGAACTCCTGAACCACCACCGGCTTGCCGTAGTGATCCATGCGGGCATTGCCGATGCAGGAACTCAGCCAGTAAGCCAGCGGCTCACCGCCGTCGAGTGGGTCACCACGCCCCTTGGGCACGGCCTGACAGGCCGGATAAGGATGAAACGTGATGAAGTCGAACAACTCGTGGACCGCCCGGTTATGGAACCCGTTTGCGAGCCAAAGGTCCTGGTCGGGCGAGAGCCAGGTGTTATTGCCCTGACAAATCATATGATTCGGCGCGGCGGCGCGAATCGCCTCGCATTGACGCTTACACCAGTCATAACCGCGGTCATTCAGATAGGTCCGGAAATCGAAGGAGGGCAGATCGAAGGGGTTTTCGACAAAACCGACAGACCCCGGAACATCGGCAAAACAGGCATGGGTCGTACCATAGATACGGTTCATGGCGGTGACGGTGGCATACCGGGTTTCAAGCCATTGCGGCCACTTGTCCTTGAGCAGGGCTTCGACGCGATGTTCCTCGGTACTTCCGGGGGTGGTCATGTGGGAACGGGTCCAAAAGAGAAGTTCGTTGCGAAGGTCCCAGGCCCAGATGGCGGGGTGGTTCTTATAGTGGCCGGCGAAGGCCTCCCAGAAGGCACAATCCCAATCGAGCTGACGGCCGCTGTCAGCTAACCGCTCGACATCAAACCAATCATTCCCGCCGATATAGCCGCCCACCGGCATCAGATAAATGCCATGCTTTTCGGCCAGGCCGATGAAGGTGTCCCAGTTTTTCATACCCGCCGCTTTCAAGCCGGTAGCAGGATCAAAGACTTCATTGACGCCAATGGCCTGACGCAGGCAATTGAGCCCCAGTTCCGCCATGAGCCCCAAACGCCGGTCGCAATCGGCGGCGCTGAACTTCTGAAACAACGTTCCCTGCCCGGGATGCTGGTCGTCCAAAATATTTCCGCCCAGGGGCGTGATCAATTCACCCGTTCCGGCAAGTTCGAAATTCCATCTATCAGATGCGACACGTACTGAATTCATATGTAGTTCCCTTTCCGCAACCAGATATCGAGCATAAACTCATAGCGTTTCAGTGCCATGCCAGTGTAAACGCAGTTGCTGCTCCCGAAATTGACATTTTATCGCATTTTTATGGGTTTCCCCGTTGCCGCTGACTTATAGATGGCATCCAACAGTCTCATAACGGTCACACCTTGCTCAGGAGCAACTAGAAAAGGAATATCTTTCACGATGCAATCAACAAAAGTGTAATAACTGCTTTTGCAGGCCGTGACCGGCGGGTGAAGATGCATGTCATACTGGCATCCAGCCTTTTCCTGGTAGCATTCAACTTCGAACTGATATCCTTCCTCCACGTTGTACTGAAAAAGTCCTCCCTTTGTCCCCAGAAGGCGCGTGGACATCTGTTCGTTTTCCTTGATATTGGCGGCCCATGAGGCTTCGATTTCAAGCGTGGCCCCATTTTTAAATTTGATCATGCCGCACGCGAGATCTTCAACATCAAATGTTTTTTTCTCTTTTCGGGCGATGGCGGAAGCAATGTGGTTGTAAGTGCTGCCCATCACCCAATCGGGTTCCGGGTAGTCCATCAACCAGAGGGCGAGATCGAGGCGGTGTACACCCAGATCGATCAACGGACCTCCACCCGCCAGCGCTTTATTGCCGAACCAGCCGCCAAACCCGGGCATTCCACGACGGCGATGCCAGACGGAACGCCCGAAATATATATCGCCAAGTTCACCGCTTTCAATCAGTTTCTTCATTGCAAACGACTGCGGATTGAACCGAAATGAAAAGTTTACACCGATTCGTTTCTTGGCACGCTTGGCCGCCGCGAGCATCGCTTCGGCTTCCACGGCATTCATTGCCATCGGTTTTTCGCAGAGCACGTGCGCCCCGGATTCCAGCGCCGCGATGGCGAGTGACTTGTGAAATTTATTAGGAACGGCAATACTCACAATATCAAGATTCTCCGCCTTGAACATTGCCAGGGCATCGGTATAACTCCTGGCAATACCAAATTCCTCAGTTGCTTTGTCCAGGCGCTCCTTATCAGCATCGGCAATGGCAACCACGTCGGCGTCCGAGTGTTCGCGATACCCTTTGATATGCGCCCGTCCCATGCCGAGACCAACCACCCCAATTCTCAACTTTTTCATAATCAGATTCCTTACTTGGCTTTTCCGTTTAAATCCTGATGCATACCGGCCCCAGTTATCAGATATCACAACGTTCATTTCAATCTGGATTCTTAATGAACCACGAAGTTCAACAAACACCCCGGGCCATCGGCTTTGCAGATCACCCGTTCCCGGGTGCGCGTGTCCTGGTAGAGCCACCCGTCCCAGTCGGCGTTTTGCCCATGGACCAAGGACTTGAAGCGTTCGATGGCAGAATGACGCGGCGGGATCCAGCCCCGAAAAAACGAAAACGTTTTCGTTTTTTTCCCAGCGAACTGTGCCACGCTCATGTCATTTGGTCTGGAGCTCCGGCGGGAAAGCCACAAAGAATTCGCGAGTAAACGAGGCCCTTAACGCCCTCTCCAAACAAAAAGGCCGTCCTTTCGGACGGCCTTTCATCATTCGGGCTTTCGGGCGTCTCAGGCAATTGCCTTTTTCGCCAAGTCCACGATATGCACGAAACCGGCTGGATCGTTATAGGCGATCTCAGACAGCATCTTGCGATTCAGCTCGATGCCGGCTTTTTTCAATCCCTGGATGAACCGGCTATAGGCAATCCCCTGCTCCCGGCATCCTGCGGAAACACGCACCGTCCACAAACGGCGATAGTCACCCTTGTTATCCTTGCGATGGATGTAGGCCAATCGCATCGCGCGATCCACAGCCTCGGTCGCCTGGCGGAACAGTTTACTGCGCGAACCCCGGAAACCGCGGGCCGCCTTCAGTGTTAATTTCCGGCGCTTACGCGACGCCGGCGCATTAGTTGCTCTGGGCATAGTCTCGTCCTTTCAGTACGTTCAAAGCATTTCCGCAATGCGCTTGTGGTCGGAAGCATGAATTATTTTTCCGCCGCGCATGTTGCGCTTCTGTTTTCGTGTTTTGCTGCTCAGAAGATGACCGCTGCCCGGACGCCTAAACATAAGCTTCCCCGTGGCTGTCTTCTTCACCCTCTTGCTAACCATCTTTTTCGTTTTTTTCTTCGGCATGATACTCCTCATTCCGGTTCAGACAAAGCCGCTCAGGAACAGAACGCCTCGTCCTCCGGGAAAACAAGGGCGGGACTCTACAGGAGAGCCCCGGCCCCGTAAAGCTTTTTTCAAAATCAATTGGACCGAACCGGAGCCGGAGCCGGAGCCGG
The DNA here is from genome assembly GCA_037134355.1 of bacterium. GTDB lineage: Bacteria > Verrucomicrobiota > Kiritimatiellia > CAIKKV01 > CAITUY01 > JAABPW01. The sequence goes on from JBAXMJ010000021.1 coordinate 27,400, forward strand.
AGCCACCCCTGCCACAGGGATGGGTTTCGGTGCCGGAATCGGGAGGGGAGTCTGAAATCCCGCCGGTCGGGGTGCTGCTGCCTCACGGGTCAGGGGCTTCCCGGCACGGGGACCCAACACCATAATGATGCTGTTTCCAAGCAGTTTCGGAGGCATGTCCGGTGCGGCGATCTCCTCGATACCTACCACCACCCGTTTCATAACCTCAAACCCGAGTTCACGGTGTGCGTTCTCCCGACCCCGAAAATAGAGGGAACATTTGACTTTCATTCCCTTCTCGATGAATCCGCGGATGTGATTCATCTTGGTCTCGAAATCGTGATCCGCCACATTGGCGTGGAATTTGATTTCCTTCATCTCCGCCGCATGCTGATGCTTGCGAGCTTCGCGTTCCTTGCGCGCCTGCTCGTATTTGAATTTACCGAAGTCCATGACCCGGCATACAGGCGGTTCCGCATTGGGTGATACTTCCACCAGGTCGAGCCCGGCCCGAACGGCAATAGCCATGGCTTCGCTAACGGTCATGACGCCAAGCATGTTTCCACTGTCGTCAAGCAACCGAACCTGCGGGCACCGGATACGGTGATTTACTCTGATAGTCTGCGGGCGAATTTCCTACCTCCTTGTTGCGGGGCTTTCTGAGGCCCCTGAGTTCACAGTCACAATCTTTTCCGCGACTTCCGCGCGGAGTTTGCTTACCAACGCTTCCAACGTCATCGTTCCCAGATCTCCGGCCGTACGACTGCGCACCGACACTAATCCGGCTTCCGCCTCGCGGGCACCCAGAACCAGCATGTACGGAATCTTCGCCATCTGCGCATCCCGGATCTTCGCCCCGAGTTTATCGGCGCTGCGATCCATGCGAACCCGGAAATCCGCCTCTTGAAGCGCGGCGACCAGCGACTCCGCCGCCGGCATAACCTTGTCATTGATCGGCAGCACCCGGATTTGTTCCGGCGCCAGCCAGAGCGGAAACGCTCCGGCATAGTGCTCGACCAGAACACCAAAAAACCGTTCCAAACTGCCCAGGAGCGCGCGGTGCACCATGTAGGGACGGTGCTCTTTTCCATCATCCCCGGTGTAGGCCAGTTCAAAGCGCTCCGGCAGGTTGAAATCAAACTGAATGGTACTCATCTGCCACTCGCGACCAATGGCATCCTTGACCTTCAAGTCAATCTTCGGGCCATAGAAGGCGCCCCCGCCCTCATCCACAACGAAGGGAATTTTTTCGGCTTCGAGGGCCTGACGGAGGGAATCCGTAGCCTGCTCCCAGCGTTCCGGCTCGCCCACCGCCTTGGCGGGTTTGGTGGCCAGGTAGGCGGTAATTTCGGTGAACCCGAACGAGCGCCAGAGGCGCAATGCGAATTCAACCGTGCGTTTCACCTCGTCGACAATCTGTTCCGGCGTGCAGAAGATATGCGCATCGTCCTGCGTGAATCCGCGCACCCTGAGCAGACCGTGCAGAACGCCTGTTTTCTCGTAACGGTACACCGTTCCCAACTCCGCCCAACGCAACGGCAAGTCGCGATAGGAGTGCTTGTTGTTCTTGTAAATCTGGATATGGAACGGGCAATTCATCGGCTTGGCGTAGTAGGACACATCGTCAATCACCATCGGGGCATACATGTTCTCGGCATAAAATCCGAGATGCCCGGAGGTTTCCCACAGGCCCGCCCGGCCGATGTGAGGCGTGTACAGCAGTTCGTAGCCAGCCTTGAAATGCTCCTTGCGCCAGTATTCCTCGATAATGGAACGGATCCGCGCACCCTTCGGGTGCCAGTGGATCAAGCCCGGCCCGACATCCTCCTGCACGCTGAAGAGATCCAGCTCCTTGCCCAGTTTGCGATGATCGCGCTTCAGGGCCTCTTCCATTCGCAGCACCTGCTCATCCAATTCCTGCTGTGACGCGGCCACGATCCCGTACAGGCGCTGAAGCATGGGATTCGTCTCGATACCGCGGAAATAGGATCCGGCCACCGATGACAGCTTAAAGGCCTTGATGTCGCCCGTTCGGGCCACATGCGGACCGCGACAGAGATCCATGAAGTCACCGCAGCGGTAGAACGTGATTTTCTGCCCCTCGGGAATATCCGCCAGGCGTTGCAACTTGTAGCGCTGCCCTTTGCCCTCAAGCATGGCCCGGGCTTCATCCCGGCTCATTTCAAGGCATTCAAAGGGAAGGTTTTCGGCTACAATTTTAGCCATCTCGCGTTCAAATAGGGGGAAATCCTCCGGAGTAAAGCGATGAGAGAGGTCGAAATCGTAATAGAAACCCGAATCCGTCGCCGGACCGATATCAAACTGGACGGGCGCGAAAAGCCGACCTATAGCGGCCGCCATGACGTGCGCGGTGCTGTGGCGCAAAATTTCCAAATCCAAGATAAGTAATCCTCCAAAGGGTTTAAAACGTGTGGATTTAACAGGAAGGCCGCCCCTGCTGTCAACTGCTAAAGCCCTGGAGCGGCGGTTCCGAATACAGGGGGAGGGCGGAGCGTGGATTGTTGAGCGATGGCGG
>JBAXMJ010000022.1:0-29536 GCA_037134355.1 bacterium
CAGGCGGAGGAAGCGGAGGCAGAGTGGCAAAGCCCTTGGCAAGTAATTCAGCGGCCCGCGCATCACGCACAAGGCGATCCTTACTGCCCAGAACAACGGCAATGACACGGCGACCGCCTCTCTTCGCGGTAGCCACAATCGAGAAACCGCCCGCTGAAATGAACCCCGTTTTCAACCCATCGCACCCGGCTACATCATGGAGCAGGTGATTGTGGCTTTGCATGATGAACTTTCCGTTCCGGAAGGGCCTCATCTGGACAGAGGTATAAGTGAAAATCTCCGGGTGCTGCGAAATCAAGGCCCGTGCCAGAAGAGCCAGATCGCGAGCGGTTGAGGTGTCACCCTTCTGGCCCGAGGACGGCGGAAGCCCGTGGGGAGAGTAGAAGGTCGTACGGGTCATGCCCAGTTCAACCGCCTTGCGATTCATCATCTCAACAAACCCGGCTGAGGATCCGCCGATTTGAATGGCCAACGCCATGGCGACATCATTGGCCGACTTAACCATCAGCGCATACAACATGTCCTCAAGGCTAAAAACCTCATGCTCGGCCAGATAAACCTGGGAGCCTCCGACACGCGTGGCTTCCGCCGTTGCTGTCACTGAATTACTCAGGGAAAGTTGTCCGGCGGCAATCCGATCCATGATCACCATCATATCCATTAGCTTGATGACGCTCGCCGGGAACCCGGCGGCATCTGCGTTATTTTCAAACAAGACCTTCCCGGTATCCGCATCCACCACAATCGCACCGAGATAGGGATCTGCCGAACGTAGCGGAATAGACGCGCGCCCAGTCGTCGTTTTAGCACCCGCAACACCCGCCCACATAACCGCCCCTGCACACACCACGCTCATCAACCCAATTGTCTTGTTTTTCGTCATCGCCTCAGTCCGCCTTTTTTTAAATAGGCATGCACTTTAGCGAATCTGGCAATCGCCTGTCCATATTCTTCCGACTATTGACATTGCCGGAGCATGCGCTAGCATTTGCGGAGTTATGGATGAGGAATTATTCAATAAGCAGGTTCAGATCGAGCGGAAGCTGTTTTCATTCACCCTGAAACAAAACCCCCGGGGCCGTTTCCTGCGGATCACCGAGGAAGTTGGAGGCCGCCGTGATACCGTCATTATTCCATCCCCCGGCCTGAATGCAGTCCGGGCCGTCATGGACGAGGCTATTGCCGCCAGCGAAGAGGCGGGGCCCATTCCGTCTGTCCTTCCGGACTGAAATTCTTCCGATAAGACCCCACCCATGGACACATCAAGACCCGAATCAAGCACTCCGAATCAAACCCTCCATCAGGATGTCATGGATCTTCTTCAGGTGATGGGACAATCCCTGAATGCGACCCTGCTTTATGGCCTGAACCACAAAGTGGCCGCGGCCTCGCTGGATGTCAGCTTCATGGTCGCAACAAAATTCATGGAGTATCATGGCCAAATAGACTTCAGCATTGAAAACCATGTTCTTCTAATTAATGGCATCTCCACCGAGGGATTTCCTGCTGCAGGAAACTTCATCACCCGCCTGACTGGCCTGCAACTCCTGAATTTCTCCTTCCAGCCCGGGTTTCCCACCGCTGAGTATCGAAAATTTTTCGATGTCCTGCTCACTCCGTCCTCTAAGCTGGGTGATCAAAACGGAGCTGATCTGGTTCAATCACTTGGCTTCAAACATGTGCAGGCGAAGGCCTTTTCCTACCAACGCATCTCCGGCGAGGGCACAGGATCGGGACCCGCCGCGCAACCCTCCGGACCGGATCTCGCCGGCATCATCTCGTTTCTTTCGTCCCGTGGAATCTCACCCGCCACCGGCGTTTCAGGCGATATCCGTCAACTCGCGAGCGACCCCGAAAAACTGGCCGACCTCATCCTGAAAACCGTCGAGACCAGCCCTGGAGTAACGCTTCCTGAAAATGAAGAAACCCTTGTCAGCCATATCGCCGACTGCATCCAGAAGGTTGCGGATCAACTGCTTACCGATCCGGCGCTTAAAACGCAGAAAGGCCGCAAGCAAACCAAGCGATCCTTGCTCCTTCTGGAAAAGGCACTGGCCGGACGTCTTGAGACCCTCGCCGGCGAATCCTCCGCCAAAGCACTGACGGCCCGGCTCACCGAGCTTGTCGAAGAACTGGATCTGGACGCCCTCGCCAGCCAGTATATGAAGGGACGTCGGGCCGCCGGGAAAGCTGGCGAAAAACTCGGCAAACTGATTGAGCGGATCCATGCCGATCCGGAGCAGCTTGCAGAATTACAGGAGCATCTGACCCGCGACGGGCTGACCCCGGAAGGATGGCAGGAGTTGACAGGCCGCACGGCCGGCGGGAGCGCAAAGGCGTCGCCGGAAATCCAGGATCTGATCGCCGAAACAGCAAAACAACTTTCCCTGCTGAGCCTCCTCACCGGAGCGCGCATCAGTCGGCTCAAGGATAAACTCGGCGCCGAGGACTCTCCGCGCCAACTCTCCCGCCACGAAGTGCTGGAGATCCTGGCGGAACTCACCCAGGAAATCAGCCAACCCCTCACCATCGTGAATGCCACCATCGAACTCATCACGAGTCTTCGAGTCGGGCCGCTGAACGATTCACAACTGGAATTACTGGGCATGGTCGCGGAAAGCGGCGCCCGGATGGCCCAGCTCGTCGACTCTCTCATGCGTATTGCCGGAACTCCCGCGACACTCAATCCGGATCAGGCCATCCTCCAAGCCGCCTACACACAGGGATAACCGCTTGTTTTTGATCCCTAGTCTTGACAGGGATGGAAACACGGCCTAAAGTTTTAAACAAATCGCGGGCGCACTTGCGCATTCCGGCCATGAAAAAAGATACCGTTGAACTGATCTGCAGCGTAAGCGAGCTGACCAGCCTGTTTGAAAGCCAGGCTGGGTTGGCTGGCTTTTTACAGAAAGTGGTAAGCCTCGTGGCCTTCCACATGAAGGCTGCCGTCTGTTCGGTTTATCTTTACGATGAAGACACCGAGGAGCTGGTTCTCACCGCCAACCAGGGCCTGAACCAGAAATACATCGGAAATCTCCGCATCAAACTGGGCGAGGGCATCACCGGCCAGGCCCTGAAGGAACTTCGCCCCATCCGTGAGGGCCGGGTCTGGCAAAACCCGAATTTTAAATATCTCGCCGACCTTCATGAAGATCAGTACCAGGCTTTTCTGGCAGTTCCCATCCTGCATGGTAATCGCAAAATCGGCGTTCTTGTTGTTCAGGATCCCCAACCCTATTATTTCAGCGACAATGACGTCCGCGCATTTCGGGCCATTGCCGCCCAGCTGGCGAGCACCATCGAAAACGCAAAACTCCTGCTGAGTCTGCATGAGGAGAAAAAACCACCTCGGCCACGACCCGAGGAAGTCGGGAATACTCCCGGCGCAAGCCGTTTTATTCGGGGCGTCTCCGCCTGTGAGGGGATATCCATTGGAAAGGTGCTCAAACTGACCGGAACGGACCATGAATGGGATCCCGGACCAACTGATTCCGCCGTCCCCCTGACCGAGGATGATTTCCTGCGCGCCCTACGCCAAACAGAAGAACAACTCACCGATCTGCAGCGACAACTAGGTGAACGGATGGCGGATGTGGCCTCCCTGATCTTCGACGCCCATGTGCTGATCCTTAAGGATGACGAGTTTTCCGGCGTCATGCTCAGGCTTATCCGCCAGGGACAGACCCCCGAACTCGCCATCCGGGAAGTGGTCGACAGTTATGTGGCCTTGTTTTCAAAAAGCAGCAGCATCATGCTCAGGGAAAAGGTGCATGATGTCCGTGACTTGAGCATGCGCCTCATGTCCAACCTCCGTCGGCGCACCTCCGATCCAGTTGACTATTCCGAACAAATCGTGGTGGCAGGCGATCTATTGCCCTCTGATCTTTTGAAACTTTCCGCCCAGCGGGCTGAAGGAGTCATCCTGATCGGCGGCGGCGTCACCGCACATGTTTCGGTCCTGGCCAGAACCCTGCGAATTCCCATGGTAATCGTCAAGGATCCCCCGCTCGCGGATTCCGAGAAAGGGCCCGAAACCACCGTCATTCTGGATGCGGATCAGGGCAACATCATCATCAATCCGGCTGAAGATGTCCTTGCCCATTACCGGACCATTCTGGAAGGCCACAAGGACACCGCCATTGAAGCCGTTGTGCAACCGACCACCTCAACCCTGGACGGGAGGCGGATCCGCCTTATGGCTAATATCAATCTGCTGAGCGAGCTCCCCACCGCCCAGCGTCTGAAGGCGGAAGGGATTGGACTCTATCGGAGCGAATTCCCCTTCATTGTCCGAAATGATGTCCCGACCGAAGAAGAGCAGTTCCGCATCTATCAAAAAGTTCTTGAAGCCATGCCTGAACAGGAGGTCGTGCTGCGCACCCTGGATGTCGGGGGCGATAAAATCCTGTCGTATTTCCCGGACAACGCCGAAAACAATCCCTCCCTGGGGTTACGCGCCATTCGATTCTCCCTGCGTAACAAGGAAATGTTCATGCAACAACTGCGGGCCATGCTCCGCGCCGGCGCCGGGCGCCCCCTGAGCGTGATGTTCCCCCTGATCTCCTCGGTGGACGACTTTCTGGATGCGCGGAAGATCATGGAGGAAAGCATCCAGTCGCTCAAGGATGAGAACGCGCGCTGCAACGAACATCCCCGACTCGGCGCCATGATCGAGGTGCCCTCGGCCGTGGAACTCGCCGAAGATCTCGCCCAGGAGGCCGACTTCCTCTGCATCGGCAGCAATGATCTTGTCCAGTACATCCTTGCAGTGGATCGAACCAACGAACGCGTTGCAGATCTCTATGTCCCCTACCATCCCGCCGTGATACGCGCCATCAATCGCGTGGTAAACGGGGCCCTGATCCACGGCAAACCGGTCTCCCTGTGCGGCGACATGGCCACCGATGAACGGGTACTTCCCCTCCTGATCGGCCTGGGCATCCGGGCCTTCAGCATGGACGCCCGTCGAATTCCTAAAATTCAGGAGCTCATCACTTCCCTTCGATACGATGACACCCGCAAACTGGCCCATGACATGTTGCGCATGGGCAGTCTTAAGGCCATTGAGGAGCGACTCAGGACGCATTCAGGTTAACACGTAAACAGGAGTAATCCATGGATGAAATACTCAAGCAGCAGGGCCGTCTTCTTGAAGACGAATTTTTCGCCAAACAGGACGCTGTTTTAATCGAAAAACTCAGGGAACTTGAACGTATGGAAAAAACCCAGGCAGCCCTGTCTGCGGTATCCGGAATCACAAACGCAACGATCCTCAAGCACCTTGTCACATTGGAGGTGCACGCCGACCTCCTTGCCACACTCACTCTGGTTCCGCTGGTGGAAGTGGCTTGGGCCGACGGGGAAGTCCAGGAACAGGAGCGCCTGATCATCTTGGCCGAATCCACACGCCTGGGCATGAAGGTCGGGTCGGTCGATTATGTTCTTCTTGAAAAATGGCTCACCCGCCCGCCCCCTGAGAAAATGCTCAACGCCTGGATCGTCTACATCCGGGGATTGTGCGAAGTTCTGTCGCCGGCGGAAATCAAGGAAATCAAAACGACCTTCCTGTCACGCGCCCGAAAGGTCGCGGAATGCACGGGCAGCTTTCTGGGTTTGACGTCCTCCGTTTCCAGCGCCGAGCAGACCATGCTGGACAAGCTTGAGTCAGCCTTCAAGGCTTGATCAGCTTTTCAAGATACGCAATCCAGGCATCCATCCCCGCTCCGGTTTTGGCGCTAAGCTCAAAAACAAAGACGCCGGGGCGGATCTTATTCAAGTATTCACGGCATTTCGGAAGACTCCATTCCAGATGCGGGACCAAATCCATCTTCGTCAAAACCACGACGGGCACCATGCTGAACAGGGCTGGATATTTCACGGGCTTATCCTCCCCTTCTGTCGTAGACAACAGCGCCACCTTGAAATGTTCACCCAGATCAAAGGCCGCCGGACACACCAGATTCCCGATGTTTTCAATAAAGAGCAGTTTGACGCCATTCCCAGCCACCTCGGGGAGTAAAGCTCCCACCCGCGCGGCATCCAGATGACAGGAGTTGACGGTCTCGATCTGCTTTACCACTGCGCCCTTCCCCATCAACCGCCTCGCGTCGTTGTCGGTGCACTGGTCACCCGTAATCACGGCACATTGTACCCGACCGCGCAAACGCTCAAGGGTTCGTTCCAATAAATAAGTCTTGCCCGTCCCGGGCGAGGAAATCAGATTGATCGCCATCACTCCGTGCTGCGACAGCCAGTCGCGATTGGCCTCCGCTTGGGCATCGTTCTCCGCCAGCACCTTCAACTCCAATGCAATGGTTTTCCGCTCGACATGCGGGTGTTCGTGGTCGTGCTCGTGATGATGATCATGAGCATGGTCGTGTGAATGTCCCTTTACGCTACAACCGCAATCTTTACACATTTAACGCCTCACCTCTCACTTCCTCACCCTCTTCAACATCCACATCCATCGACTTGATGTACAACTCCCGGCCGGCCGCCATGTCGACGGTCAGTGTCGCGCCTGCCGCCAGCGTCTCTTCCGCAGCCAACTCAAACACCGCGCGCAAGGCATCGGGATCCGTACCGGATAACCGGCCAACGACCACCGTGATACCGGGGATCGCCCGGGCATTTTGCTCGCGCGCCACCTTCTCCGCCTGTTCGATCAAGGCCAGAGCTATCGCCATCTCATGCATTAACAAATCCTCGGCAACAATTCTCCGCGCGGCACATCCACCAGCCGCCGCCCGCCCGTGACCGTCTCCAGAACCACCCGCCCCTTCGCATCCGTCACGACCCCGATCCGGGCCGCACCACATCCTTCCGGAATACTTTTCCAGATCTTCAACACAGCCTCGGAAATCGAGGGATCCGCGATCAGAATCATCCGCCCCTCTGATGCCACCTGCAGCAGATCCACCCCCAACAGTTCCGCCGCCGCCTTTGCCCCCTTGGAATATGGAAGATCCGACTCGTTCAGAAGGATTCCCATGGCCCGGTCTTCGACGACCTCATTCAGAACAGCAGCCAGACCACCTCGGGTTGGATCCCGCATAAATCTGATTGCCGGGGCAAATTCGCGAACCGCCTGGACGAGACGGTGAACTGGCCCGGTGTCACTCGTGACCCCGTGGGTGATCCGGATGCCTTCCCGGGCAGCCAGCACGGCCATGCCGTGATCCCCCACCGGACCACTTACCAGAATATGATCCCCGGGCACCACGCGATTCGCACCGAGCTCAAACCCATCCATTCGCTCGCCAATTCCGGCCGTATTCACATACATCCCGTCACACTGGCCGCGCTCCACCACCTTGGTATCGCCGGTGACCACAGCCACCCCGCAATCATCCGCCGCCCGCTTCACCGAATCCAGAACGTGGCGCAATGTCACCAGTGGAAGCCCCTCCTCAAGAATTAATGCCAATGACAGCCATCGCGGAATGGCTCCGCATACGGCCAGGTCGTTAACCGTGCCATGAACGGCAAGATCGCCGATGTTTCCGCCGGGAAATTCAAGCGGCTGCACAACGAAACTATCGGTGGTGAACACCATAAACCGACCGGCAGGAACCGGCAACGTCGCACCATCCGGGAGCCCTTTCAAGGCCCCATCGCCGAACCGCGACACAATTTCCCGCTGAATAAGGTCCCGGGAGAGACGCCCGCCGCCGCCATGGCCTAGCTGTATGAATTGATCAGTCATATTACCTTAAATACTTGAAATAGGCTGAACAGGTTCCCTCCGTGCTCACCATGCAGGGACCCACCGGGTGATCCGGGGTACAAGCCGAACCGAACAGGCTGCACTCAGGCGGCTTCTGCTTGCCCTTCAACACCTCGCCGCAGGCGCAAGCGGGATTCTCCGCCCCCAGCTCCACCGTCACACCATATTTATGTTCAGCATCATAGGCCGCGTATTCAGGCCGGAGCCCCAACCCGCTTTTCGGCAACACCCCGATCCCTCGCCAGGCGGCATCCACGGGCTCAAGATACTTCGTCATCAGGGCTTGGGCCTGGAGATTCCCTTGCGCCTTGACCACCCGGGCGTACTGATTCACGACCTCCGCTTTGCCCTGCGCCACCTGTTCCAGGATGCCCTGGACACCATAGAGGATATCGAGCGGTTCAAACCCGGCCACCACGCAGGGGACCTTGTAGGTTTCCGCAAACGGCTTGTAGGCATCCGCCCCGATGATGGCACTCACATGGGCGGGACAGAGAAATGCATCAATCCGGATCTCCGGGTCGGACAGCAACGCCGTCAGCGCTGGCGGAACCAGTTTGAAGGCGGTTAACAGCGATACGTTTTTTATTCCCAATCGGATCGCCTGTTCCACGATCGAAATCACCGGCGCGGTCGTCGTTTCAAACCCGATCGCCAAAAACACGACTTCGCAGTCGGGATTAGCCACGGCTAGTTCAATAGTCCGCATGGGCGAATAGGCAACCTCCACGGTTCCTCCGCGCGCACGACATTCAGCCAACGTGGAGACTGAACCCGGAACCAGAATCATGTCCCCGAAGGTCACCACAATGACTCCCCGCTCCGCCAGGGTAATGGCCGCATCGATGTACCGGGTCGGGGTCACACAAACCGGGCATCCAGGCCCGCTGATCAAGTTCACATTGGAGGGTAAAATATCCCGGATCCCGTACCTGGCAATGGCCATGGTATGACTGCCGCACACCTCCATGATATTCACCGAGCGGTTACGGGCAAGAAGCGCCCCCGCCAAGGCATCCACCGTGGCCCGGATCCCCCTGGCCACCGCAGGGTCCCTGAATCCGTCGATGTAATTCATAGCTTCTCACCCTCTCCCTTCAGGGGAGAGGGCCGGGGTGAGGGTGATGACTCCACCGCATTTTTCTGCCAGTCAGCGATTTCCTTGAACACGGAAAGAATGGCGTCAGCCTCGTGCTCGTTCATGCGTTCAATCGCAAATCCGGCATGCACAATGACATACGCACCAACCCCGGCATCAGGCACCAGGCTGAGATTGACTTCATGACGACTTCCGTCCAACTCTGCAACCCCGGTCTTATCGTCCCGGATTTCAATAATTTTCATTGGCACAGCCAGACACATGCTCGTTCCTCACGTCTGCAATTTCACATTTCAAGTCTCATAGCCCCACCCGCCACAACCGCCTGCCCCAGGGCGATGCACCCATCCCCCGGTGGCGTCACATGGTGCCTGAGCACCGTCACTCCGGCGCACTCCAAATGCCGGCAAAGCCGCTCGGTAAGGATCTGGTTCAGAAACACGCCCCCGCTTAATCCCACCCTGCACCCGGGAGCTTTCGAGAGCCCATACTCTATCATGACCCCTGCCGCCCGGGCAACCGCCGCATGAAAGGCCATGGCCCACTGAAAAGGATTTTGCCGGACCTCCGCCAGGTCAGACAGTTTCCGGAAGGTCGGCGCCCAGTCGATCAACAACAGGCTATTCTCCTCCCGGATATCAAAAGGGAGAACCGGAATGTCGCCCCCGCTCCACTCCCGGGCCGCCGCTTCCAGCAGGATTGCCGGCTGTCCCTCACTGGTGATATCACGAGGCGCCAACCCGAGCAGAGCCGAGACGGAATCAAACAGGCGCCCGGCCGCATGAGTCAGGGGGGCATTCAGCTGTCTCAGGCACTGCTGTGCCCAAACACCCGCCTCTTCGTGCGTCACTCCAAGTGTCATCAGCCGCTGATCGGTCAGTTCAATTCCTGCCTGAATCCACCGCCCGATCAACTGCCGCGCCGGCCGGCGCACGGCTGCATCACCTCCCGGCAGGGGTACGGGCGCAAAACTGGCGAGCCGCCGAAACGTGCCGCCCTCTTTAACCTCAAGCAATTCGGCGCCCCATATCGTTCCATCGCCGCCCCATCCCGTTCCGTCCATAACCAGAACCAGGCCATCCAAAACTCCGTTTTCAGCCAGACAGGCGGCAGCATGGGCATGATGGTGCTGAACTTCCTTCAGGGGCAGCGCCCGATCGCTGGCGAACTTTCGCCCAAACCGACTGGAGTGCATATCGGGATGCAGGTCAATCGCAACCGTATCCGGAATGCGCCCCAGCAATCCCGGCAAACCAGCAGCCACCTGCTCACACTGTTCAACCGCCTCGGAGGTATCCAGCGGGCCGATGAGCGGGGATAATACCACCTTCCGGTCATACCCCATGCCCACGGCATTTTTCATGTCGGCGCCCATGGCAAGCACCACCTGCCGGAGCCGGGCTCCCGTGAGTTCCAATGTTGTCTCAACCCCCTTCACTCCTGAGCGGGCAGGACGCCCTCCTCCACCAATTGCCGGTCGGTTTCAGGGGTCAAGGGGATCGGCAAGGGCGTCTGCCCACTCCGGATCAGTTCTTTCTGATACTCCTGAAGAAGGGCATTTACCTCCTCAGCCGACATCTCGGAATCTTCTGTCTGGCCAAGCATTTTAAGAAGACTCTGACCTGTCGCACTGAGTGGCGCGGACACAGTAGACTTTCCTTTTCCAGAACGCACCGATGCCACTGAGGTGGGCGGCTCGTTTGTTTTTGACTGACGAACCCGCTGCGCCTCCAGTGCCTGTAAACGCTCCAGTTCCTGTCGAATGCGAGCCTCCTCGCGACTCTGCCTGCGAGCCGCATAAGAGGAACGGGGCGCCCCCGCCCGCCCGACCGTTTTCACCTTGGAAATCTCCGGGTTGACGACCGGCACGGGAGCCGGGGCTTCCTTGAGAACCCTTTCAAAATGATTCGATCCGCCACTCATTGAAACCCAGTAGTCTTCAGGATCACGCCGGAGCCGGGCCCGCTCGGCGACATAATCCGCCTCAACCACCTCGACCCCCTCAATGCTGTCACCGATTCCCAGAAGGGTGCTGCGGTTGCTTTTCAGATCCACAAGCCCCACCTGAACGAGCCCCTTGTTATTTCGCGTGACCGCCGCAATCTTAAACTTGGCGGTGAAAGACTGATCCGGCGGAACCACAAGCTTATTGAGATCAACCGGTGGTTCCGGAAGGGTTTCCTCCCCGAATGGTTTCCGTGTGATGATGACTCCGTAACGATCAAATTGAAGCAATTCGGCGGGGGCATGGAGTCCCTGCGTCAGAAAAAACAGAAGGAATAACCCGCTCCATGACTTTCTCAAGCTCATGGCGCTCATTATCCTCCCGACAGCCCCGGAAGCAAGGGAGAAGTCATCACCCTTCGGCAAGGTCGTCCAAATGCCCTTCTCGGAGATACTTTCGCGTTTCTGCGGCAATGACTCCGGAAAGCAGGAGCAGGGAAAGCAAATTGGGGATGGCCATCATGGCATTGGCCATATCGGAAAAATCCCACACAAATTGCAACGTCAATACGGATCCGGCATAGACAGCAAGCACCCATACTATCCGGTAAGGCAGGATCGCCCTTTTGCCCCACAGATATTCGGCGCAGCGCTCGCCGTAGTAGGACCACCCCAGGATGGTTGAGAAAACAAAGGTCAGGAGCCCCACCGTCAGGACGATGGGTCCGATTCCAGGCAGGGTATCAAAGGCCGCCTTGGTCAGAGCCGCCCCCTTAAGCCCGGCAAGAGCTACAGGAGCTTTCATGACGCTGGTGACAACCACCAGCCCGGTAATCGCGCAGATCACCACGGTATCCCAGAATGTCCCTGTGGACGAATCCAGGGCCTGTCGAACAGGATTCCGGCTTTGCGCTGCGGCCGCCGCAATGGGAGCCGAACCCATGCCGGATTCATTGGAAAATAATCCCCGGGCGACACCGAACCGCGCAGCCATCACCACCGTGGCCCCCACAAATCCCCCGCCCGCCGCAGAAGCCGTAAAGGCCGAGTCCACAATCAACTTCAATGCAGGAAAGATATACGATCCATTGACATACAAAATGACAGCACACCCAATGATGTAGAACAGGGCCATGAAGGGAACCAGAAATTCACAGAACCGCGAGATCGAGCGGATCCCGCCCAAAATCACGACCGCGGTCAGTCCGCTGAGAATCAAGCCGACCCAATGCGGGGAGGCATTCATGGTTTCCCTGGCCAACGAGGCAATGGAATTGGCCTGGACCATATTACCAATGCCGAAGGACGCCACCACGGTACAAAACGCGAACAACAGGCCTGTTTTTTTTAGTCCGAGTCCTTTTTCCAGAGCATACATCGGGCCACCGATCATGGTGCCATCCTCGGTCTGAACGCGATACTTCACCGCCAAAAGCGCTTCCGAATACTTGGTCGCCATTCCCAGCACCCCGGTGAGCCACATCCACAGGACGGCGCCGGGCCCGCCCAACGCTACCGCCGTGGCAACGCCCACGATGTTGCCGGTTCCAATGGTGGCCGCCAACGCCGTCGTCAGGGCCGCATAGGGAGAAATATCACCCTTGGCGCCCTTTTCCCGGGTCACGGACAGTTTGAGAGCCCGCCCCAGATGTCGTTGCATGAAACCCGTTCGAAAAGTCAGAAAAATATGGGTGCCAAAAAGCAAAATCAGCATGGGCGGACCCCAGAGGACACCATTCACGGCAATAATCCAGCTGTGAAGAATCTCGATCATTCTAATGACCCTTTCAGTCCCGTTCCGGGCGCGGATCGCGTCCCAGAAGTGATTCCACGGCATCCTTGGGTAACTTACCCTGATGAACAAGCGCATGAACTTCGGCGGCAATTGGAGCAGGCACCCCTAGGCGTTTGGCCAGCGCTGTGGCGGAGGCGGAGTTTTCCACCCCTTCGGCAACCTGCTTCATCCCTGCCAGAATATCGCTGATCTTTTCTCCCTTGCCCATCCGTTCCCCAACCGTATAATTCCGACTCAACCGGCTGGTACAAGTCAAGACCAGGTCACCCATTCCACTCAACCCGGCAAAGGTCTCCGGGCACGCCCCCATCGCCACTCCGAGCCGGGTGATCTCTGCAAGCCCGCGGGTCACCAAGGCAGCCCGCGCATTATGGCCTAATCCAAGTCCGTCACTCACGCCAACCCCAACGGCAATCACGTTTTTCAGTGTCCCACCCAACTCCACGCCAATTACATCAGCTGATGTATAGACCCGGAACCGCGGGGTATTGAAGATATCCTGGAAATAGGCGGCCCGATCATGATCACGACAAGCCGCCACAACGGCCGTGGGGGCTCCCGCCGCCACCTCGGAGGCAAAACTTGGCCCCGACAAGGCGGCCACAGGACCCGCCTTGAGAATGGTTTCCGCCACTTCCGTCATCCGGCGGCACTCCTCGCCATCCAACCCTTTGGCCACGCTGATCACCTGGAGGGAGGAGGGAATCAAATCGGAAAAGGACTCCAGAACCGCGCGGAAATACTTGGTCGGCATCGCCAGCACAACGGCCTCCGCCTGCTCAACAACACGTGCCCGGTCAGCCGTCCATTCCAACTCAGCGGGAAGCCGGACACCGGGCAGGTAATCCTTGTTTTCGCCTGAGGCACGGATGCGTTCGATCGTGTCGGGAAACGGACCCCACAGGCAGACCTTGTGTCCCTTCCGAAGCAGCGTCAACCCCAGCGCGGTTCCCCAGCCGCCGTCACCGATAATGGCGATTTTCTTGCTCATGGCTCACCACTTTATTTTGACTTCTTCTTGAACTCGAAGCGGCTCTCCGTGCCACTCATCAATCGTGCGATATTGCCCTTGTGGCGCCAGATAATCAAGAGGCCAAGAAAACTAAGAGCGATGGGTAGGGCAAGGCCCTTTTCCCGATACAGCCACCATCCGGCCATGGGCACGGCAATGGCCGCGACAATCGAGGCCACCGACATATAGCGGGTTCCCACGAGCGTGACAAACCAGCACAAAACCCCGATCCCGGTGGCGCCGGGCGCAATGCCAATCAGGGCGCCAGCGCTGGTAGCCACGCCTTTCCCGCCCTTGAACTTGAGATACACCGGCCAGGTATGGCCGGCAATGGCCAACCCACCGAATAAAAGCGGCAGCCACGCCGGTGCCTCGCCATTCGAGCCGCCAGTCACAAGCATCGGGAAAAGCAGGGCCGGAACCGCCCCTTTGATGGCATCAAGCGCAAAGGTGAGGATCCCGAGCGACTTGCTCACGGAACGATAGACATTGGTTGCGCCAATGTTACCGCTACCCACCTTGCGGATATCAATTCCCTTCGCCTTTGCGATCAGGAACCCGTTTGGAATCGCGCCAAACAAATATGCAAGCACGGCGAATGCGGATACAACAGCAGTCACGGGACAATTACAGTTCATCACACTCTCCCTACGCCTTCTTCAATCTCCGCTGCCAGTAAAGCTGGACAATCATCATCACCTGATTTGCGGTCCAGTACAACACCAGAGCCGACGGCATGCTGTAGAGAAAGATCAGCATCATGATCGGCATCATCCACATCATCATCTTCTGCTGCATCGGATCCCCGACGGCCGGCGTCAATTTCGTCTGCCAGATCTGGGTCACCGTCATGAGAAGCGGCAGGACATTAATAGCCCCGATGAAGGGCACCATGCCCTGAAACAGATTCTCGGGGGCACTGAGGTCAGCCACCCACAGGAAGGGGGCATACCGCAACTCCACAGCGCTTCGCAGCACGCTGAACAAGGCAAAGAAAACGGGAATCTGGACCAGCATGGGAAGGCAACCACCCAGGGGATTCACCTTGTTCTCCCGGTACATCGCCATGGTTTCCTGCTGGAGCTTCTGAGGCTTATCCTTGAACTTCTCCTGCAAAGCCTTGAGTTGCGGCTGAAGCGCCTGCATCCGCTTCATGCTTTCCGTCCCCTTATGGGTCAGGGGCCAGAAAATAATACGCACGATCAAAGTTAGAAGGATAATAGCGATTCCGTAATTGGGAATCAGCCAATTCAGCTTGTTCAAGCTCCACACCAGGGCTTCGCACAACAGGCGAAGCATTCCGAATTCCATCACTTCCTTTTTATGAAGTCCGAGAGGAGTGATGGAGGAAAGTTCCTTGGGCCCCACGAAGTAACTGAGGCTCCGGCAATACGTTTCGCCGGCGGCCAGCGTCCGCTCAGGAAACTGAACCGCTGCGGCCACCCGTTTGGGCACCGCCGCCGCCATCCAGGAGGGAGGCTCTTCAGCCTTCTCGTAGGGACCCTTGGTGCGTTCGACAATCAAATCGCATCCCGCTGAACCATCCTTGGGTTGCAGGATCTGGACAAAAAATTTGTTTTTAACGGCTACCCAGGTCATGCCGGTTGCAATGCGTTCACGAACCGTTACCGGCATCATCCGGGTCAACGAGGGTTGCCCCACACACCCTCCCCCGCGTCGCGGAACCTCCTGGAAAAAATCGGCCAGCGTCAGGTCGCTTGAAAACCACCGCTTGCTCGACCAGTGGCGGACACCGTCGTCCCCCACAGAGGCAAGCGTGTCAATTCCCAATAAATCCACTCCAGTCATCGTGGTTTCTCCGGCAAGCATTCCCATGCTTCCGATGGTAAGCGAATGCGCCGGAAGGGCCAGCAGCGTCCCGCTCCCATTCGAGAAAGCATCATCAACCGACACCTCATACCGGTTGCCAAGACTGATGGTACGGGTCAACTGGTACCCGGAGGCGCTCATTCCCTCGATCCGGGCCGCCGCCCCATTGGACACCACGGTAACTTTGAAATCGGCATTCTCATCAAGACCGGCCAATCCGCCATACGCCAGGGCTGGAACATTTCCGAAGTCCAGAACCACCGGCGACTTGTCCTTTTCGGTCGCTGTGAAGGCAGGCAGTTCCACCCATTTAACGCAACCGCCATGGGATGATATCGTCAGCCGGACCAAGGCATTGGTCAACTCAACCAGAACCTCGGGCTGCCGGGCTACGGAAGAGGGCTGCCGCAATTCGGCGACCGGTGCCGGCGCGACGGGAGCCTGGACGGCCACCTTGGGCGTCGGAAGGGAGGCCGCAATCACAGCCTCATTCGTAACGGATCCGGCAGGAACCAATTTCGCAGGAACAGGCGGCGGCGAAAAGAACTTCTGGTAAACCGGCCCCCACGCCAACATCAGCGCAAACAACACAACCATGATCAAGGTATCTTTTGTCAAAAACTTCTTCATATCTGTTACTGCCTCTTTTCCTGAACTCACCACTCTAAAATCACTATTCTTTAATTCCCCGGAACGGGATCAACCCCGCCCGGGTGCCAGGGATGACACTTCATGATCCGTCGAATTCCCAATCCGAGCCCCCGCCAGGTTCCGTGAATTTCAAGGGCTTCGATACAGTACGCCGAACAGGTGGGGTAAAACCGGCACTGTCCTCCCAGGAGGGCCGCCACCGTATACTGGTAAACCCTGATCAGAAGAATGAGCAGTCGTCCGATCATGCCAGTAGCCCGGCCTTTCCTGCAAGCCGGATCAAATCGTCGTTCACATCCTGCCACTGCGCCGTGAGAATGGATCGTCGGGCCACAAGAACCACATCCACATCTCCATGGAATCGATCCCGATTGAGGCGCCACGCTTCGCGAAGACGCCGCTTGGCCCGAGCCCGGCAGATGGCGTTGCCAATAACCTTGCTTGCCACAACCCCCAACCGGAGCGAGCTGCCCGGCCCATGACGTAACCACATCACCAAGGTTCGCGCCGCACCGGATTTCCCCTGGGCGTACGCGTCCTGGAAGTCAGCCGCCGAGGTCAATCGCTGATGTCGCCTTAAACGACGATCAGGCGCCGGGGCATTCTCTGTATCCGCAGGCGTGGCCATAAACCCCACTTCGAAAAAAAATGAACGCCGGCTCTGCCCACCCGGGCAATGCTCTGTCCATCAACTGAAAGGGAATCCCCCCTCACCTCATGAACAACGGCGTTCACCTGAAAACCAACCGTTTCAAGACGGGCAGCTTATTCGCTAAGCTTAACTCGTCCCTTTTGACGGCGGCGCGCCAATACCTTACGGCCATCCGCCGTTTTCATCCGTTTCCGGAATCCACATTTGCGCTGACGTTTCCTCTTGGATGGATGATATGTCATCTTCATCGTGCTTGTCCCTCTCTACAAAGGGCGACAAAGTACCATTTCTCGCTTTTCTGTCAAGCCACAGGTGGGGTATAGTCACATTCAGTGAAAAACATCTTCCTTATCAAAGGCGTCAGAATTTTGGATCCAGTAGCCAAAACAGACGCCATTCGCGACCTTTTTATCGAAAATGGCCGGTTTTCCGAGGTTCCAAACCCGCTCCCTCGGGACCTCAAAATAATTAACGCGCAGGGGCTGGCCGCCGCGCCGGGATTTGTGGATCTTCATGTTCATCTTCGCGAACCGGGCAACGAGGCGGCAGAAACCGTTTCCTCAGGCTGCCTGTCTGCCGCCCGGGGCGGGTTCACTTCCATTGTCGTCATGCCCAACACCAACCCTCCCCTCGACTCACCCGTCGAGGTTCAGGCCCTCTCCTCCCGAGCCCGGGCTGCCGATCTGATCCATGTCCTCCCCGCCCCCTGCATCACCCGGAACCGTTCCGGACATGAGGTTGCCGATTTGGCAGCACTCGATCGCGCAGGCGCAGTCGCCTACACCGACGATGGGTGCACGGTCTCAAACGATACGGTGATGGAATCGGCCATGAGGGAGGCGGCACAACTCAACCGCCCGATCATGGATCACGCCCTCGACCCGAAACTGGCCGGCCGCGGGGTCATGCACGACGGCCACACCTCAAAACAGCTCGGCCTGCCGGGAATTCCCTCCGAGGCCGAAACCGTCACGGTGGCCCGTGACATCCATCTTTCCCGGAAAACCGGATGCGCCATTCACATCCAGCATCTCTCCGCAGCAGGCTCCGTGGAACTCATCCGGACGGCACAAAAGGACGGCCTGCCCGTTACGGCAGAACTGACTCCCCATCACCTCGCCCTGACGGACACCGATGTGGATCCCTCCAAACCTGAATGCTTCAAGATGAATCCTCCTGTCCGGAGCGAGGCCGATCGCGCGGCACTGATCCAAGGACTCCTCGACGGCACCCTCGCCTGCTTTGCCACCGACCACGCTCCCCACACCGCCGCCACCAAAGCCAAGGGGTTCCTGGCGGCTCCGTTTGGAGTGGTTGGACTGGAAACCGCCGTGGGTGTCACCTACACCCTGCTCGTGAAAAAAGGCCTGATGACGGCTCTGGATTGGGTGGCCCGCTGGACCACCGCACCTGCCCGCATCATCGGTCTCACACCCCCATCCCTCGCCATCGGAGCCCCTGCAAACCTGGTGCTGCTGGATCTGAATTCAGAATGGGTTGTCAATGCGGACGACTTCGCCTCGAAATCCCGCAATACCCCCTTCGCCGGCTGGCGCCTTACTGGCCGGGCCGTCAAAACCTTTTGCGATGGCCGCCTTATCTTTGATCTCAAATCTGAAATTTCAAATCTCAGATCCCATCAAAACATAGTTTTGATGGGCTTCATGGGCACCGGAAAAAGCACTGTGGGGAAAAGGCTGGCGACCCGGCTGGGAATGACCTTCCTCGACATGGACACCCTCATCGAGGAGCGCGCCGGAAAACCCATTCCGAAAATTTTCGAGGAGGATGGCGAGCCTCATTTTCGAGCCCTTGAGCGAAACTTAGCACGGGAACTCTCCCAGCGAAGCGGCCTGGTCATCGCCTGCGGTGGCGGGGTGGTTCTGAATCCGGACAATATCAAAGACTACAGCCAGACCGGACAGGTGATCTGCCTGACCGCCACCCCGGAGACCATTCTGGAACGGACATCCCGTGCGCGGAACCGCCCGCTCCTGGAGGAACCGGATCGCCTGAAACGGATTCTTGATCTCCTTGAAAAGCGTCGACACCTCTATGCCGCCATTCCGCACCAGATCGACACCACCACGCTTCCAACGGGGCGCGTGGTGGACACGATTCTGAAAATGATCACGCCATGATCACCTTCCGCCCAGCCACCCCGAAGGATATTCCCCTGCTTCAAAGAATGGCTCGTGCCATCTGGCCCCGCGCCTATCTCTCCATCATCACGAGGGAGCAACTGGAGCTCATGGTGTCAAAAATGTATGACCCTGCGACAATCCGGAACGAAATGCAAAACGGTGTCGTCTGGAAGGTGGTGGAGGAGAAAGGGCTCCCCATCGGATACCTGTCCTATTCCATAGTCGGCCCCGCAGAATGCAAATTGCACAAAATCTATGTGCTCCAGGAACATCATGGTCAGGGGATCGGAAGAAAATGCCTTGCGGAAGCCGCCCGCTATGCGCGCGAAAAAAACTCCAAAACCCTTTTTCTGATGGTCAACCGTGCCAATGAAAAGGCGCTTCACGCCTATCGCGCCTTCGGCTTCCGGGAGGCTGAATCCTTGGATTGGGAATTTGCGCCTGGCTTCATCCTTCACGATTACAGGATGGAACTGGAGCTCTAAGAGACATCTCAACTCCATCCGGATGGAGGGCCACGCTTCGTCGTGGCCGGAATTCGGAGGACGCGACAAAGCGCGTCCCTCCAATTCATTTCCCAATGATGTCGCCCAAACCCGCAAACGGGTTGACGATCGGGGATGCCTTTTTGACATCGTGAGTGAGAGGGCCGTCGCCCATGGATCGCAGGCTGTCCGGAGCATGCTCGTCATCATGGCAGTAGATGCAGAGCAATTCCCAGTTGCTGCCGTCGAGCGGATTGTTGTCGTGATTAAAATCCTTGTGGTGGACGGTGAGTTCCTTGAGGCGCTTGCCTTCGAACTCACGAGCACACCTGCCGCAGACATGGGGGAAAAGTTTAAGAGCCCGCATCCGGTACCCGGCCTGGCGTTCCGCCACATCCCGCCGCAATTCCGCCTGAACGTCCTCCCGGCTTCTCATTTTCTCCTGACCGGCGCCCGCTCTGTCTCCATCACCACCTGAATCTCCCGCCCCCCGTGGGTGGTCCGGTTCAAGGCAGGCATGACGCGTTCGGCATCCTGACGCGACATTTCGAAGAAACTTGCATGTTCGGTGACGTGGATCCGACCGAGTCGCAGCTGGGGACCTGGGGTTGCCCGGTTGATGAGTGCCATCAAATCAGGCGGCGTCAGGGAATTACGACGCCCGAGGTTGATCCGCAACTTGGCCACATCGGGATCCCGCGGCCTGAAGGCGGGGCGATCATCCCGCTCCGGGTGATCTGGGCGCCCGGGCCGGTCCTGCCGATCCTGCCGGTCCATCCGGCCCTCCGGGCGGCGTGACCCGCGCCGGTCGCCAGCATCATGTCCACCATGCGATCCGTGGCTCATGACCGCATTAAGATCCGGAGCATCCTTGTAGTTCGAGAGAAAGCGGTCAAAATCGAGAAGGATGAACCGCTTGAGCACTTCTTCACGCGACAGCTCTGCAAGCACCTTGTCGATGACAGGCATGAAAGGCTCGAGGCGCCCGTCGGCCGTATCCACTTGCCGGACTTTTTCAAGGACATTGGCCAGTTGCGCTTCACACACGGCCTGTCCCGAGGGCACGCGCTTTTGCACGAAGGGCTTCTTGAGAATCCGCTCGATCATCCGGAGCTTCTGTTCCTCCCGGTAATGAATGAGGACAATGGAGGTTCCCTCCCGTCCAGCACGACCGGTTCGGCCACTGCGATGCGTATAGAGTTCCACCTCGTCGGGAAGGTTGTAATGGATCACATGAGTGAGTTCGTTGACATCCAGCCCGCGCGCGGCGACATCGGTGGCCACGAGAATCTGGATGTGCCGGGCCCGGAAGGCGCCCATGACTTCACTCCGCTGATCCTGTGTCATGTCACCATGGAGTGCGTCGGCATGATACTCATCCTTGTTCAGGTGATGAGCCAGTTCCTGGGTTTCGACGCGTGTGCGACAGAAGATAATGGCGTAGAGGCCGGGTGTGGAATCCATGATCCGCTTCAGCGCCACATACCGGTCCCGGGCATGAACCTTATAGCATTCGTGATGGATCGTGTCGGATCCCGAATTCCGGGAGCCGCACAGGATCTCCTCGGGATTCTCCATGTACTTGCCCGCCATGGCCGCAACCTGGCGCGGCATGGTCGCTGAAAACAGGAGTGTCCGGGCGGACTCGGGAACGGCACCCAGAATCGCTTCCATTTCCTCCTGAAAGCCCATGTTCATCATCTCGTCGGCCTCATCGAGCACCACCCACCGGACGAGGGACAGATCGGCCCGCTGGCGTCGCAGCATATCGTGCATGCGGCCGGGCGTGGCGACAATGATATGGGTGCCCCGGCTCAAGGCCCGGATCTGCTCTCCGATGGGCGATCCGCCATACACCGCCAGAGTTCTCACCCCGCGTGTGTGTTTGGCAAAGGAATTGAGATCCTTGACAATCTGCAAGCACAATTCCCGGGTAGGACAGAGGATCAATCCCTGCGTTTCGAATTTGGCGGGATCCGTCAGTTGAAGCAACGGAAGGCCGTAGGCCGCCGTCTTTCCGGTTCCCGTCTGGGCCAGGGCGACAAGATCGCGGTCGCTTTTCAGGAATATCGGGATCACTTTGCTCTGAACCGGAGTCGGTGTTTCGAAGCCCAGTTCCTGTATCGCTTTGAGCAGGGCGGGCGACAGCCCCATGGTTGTAAAGTCTTTCATATCAGCAGGGTGGACTTTGTGGTCGTGAAAGTCAATGTTGCTGGGGAAAGAATGGTCGTAGCCATCCGTAGCTCAAGCCCCTCAAGGCGTAGAGCGAAGGATGGCGCACCTGGCAGGGATCGAACCTGCAACCTTCTGATTCGTAGTCAGATGCTCTGTCCAATTGAGCTACAGGTGCGTATTGATCTAATCGGGCGGGGACTATATGCAAACCCCGATTTTTTTGCAACCCTCTATCGGTTTTTCTTGGTAGCATGTCGTTTCACAAATTTATGAAAAGAAAATGATTCGTAATCTTAATCATAATCATAATCGTAATCTCTCTTTGCACCCGGAATAGGGGATTACGATTACGATTATGATTAAGATTACGAGTAGGAGTAAAAAAGGGAACGGAAACAGATGACAACTGAAAACATCCACACTATCGAGGCCATCCGCCAGGAGTGGGGTGATCGCCTGTTGATCCTGGGGCATCACTACCAGAGTCCCTCCGTTCTAGCCCATGCGGATGTGACCGGGGACTCCCTGGAACTCGCCCGAAAGGCTGCCGCCAGCCAGGCCGAGCGCATTGTATTCTGTGGCGTTCACTTCATGGCGGAATCCGCCGACATCCTGACTACCCCTTCTCAACAGGTATTCATGCCTGAACCCGGAGCCGGCTGCCCGATGGCGACCATGGCCGATGATTATCAGGTTGAGAAGGCGTGGTCCTTTCTGAAGCGGCAGGGCGATGACTGGCTTCCTGTAGTCTATGTGAACAGCACGGCCCGCATCAAAGCCTTCTGCGGGCGCGCCGGAGGCAGCGCCTGCACCTCCAGCAATGCCCCCCGGATTTTCAAATGGGCGCTCGATCAGGGAAAGAAAATCTTTTTCCTCCCCGATATTCATCTGGGCCTCAACAGCGCACACGATCTGGGAATTCCGGACGAGCTGACCGCCATCTACGAATACCAGAAGCCGGACGGCGGTCTCACTTCAGAAGTACTCAGGAACGTCCGCGTCCTGGTCTGGGGCGGCTACTGCCCCATTCATGTAAACTTCACCATGGCGGACGTTCAGGCCGCTCGCCAGAACTGGCCCGGCGCAAAAATCATCGTCCACCCGGAAACCCCGAAGGAGATTGTCCGGATGGTCGACGCCCACGGTTCAACCGCCCAGATCATCCAATACGTCCAGGCGGCTCCGGCTGGCTCAACCGTCGTGATCGGCACCGAATCACAGCTGGTCAAACGGCTTGCGGAAGTGCACAAGAACCGCCTGACGATCAAAATGCTGAAGGGCTCCTTCTGCCCGAACATGGCGAAAACAAATGAACAGAACCTGCTGCGAATCCTGAAGGACTGGCCGGATCGAAACCAGATCAAGGTTCCGTCGGCGCTGATCCCCGATGCGCGTCTATGCCTGGAGCGAATGCTGGCGCTGTGACCACTGGCTCATTCAAATTAAGCTCTCCGTACCAGCCTACCGGCGATCAGCCGGAGGCGATTGAGGCTCTATGCCGGGGACTGGCGCCCGGACGGGATCGGTTTCAGATCCTCGAGGGGGTAACGGGATCCGGAAAGACCTTCACGATGGCGAATGTGATCGCCCGGCACGGACGGCCAACGCTGGTGGTTTCACATAACAAGACCCTGGCGGCCCAGCTCTACGCCGAACTCAAAGGATACTTCCCCGATAATGCGGTGGAGTATTTTGTGAGTTATTACGATTACTATCAACCCGAAGCCTATATTCCACAGACCGACACGTTTATCGAAAAGGACGCTTCCATCAACAAGGAGATCGAGCGGCTCCGGCTTTCGGCCACCAACTCCCTGCTCTGCCGGGAAGATGTGATTATCGTGGCCTCCGTCTCCTGCATCTATGGCCTCGGCTCCCCCGACGATTACCGCAAGATGATCGTTGAGGCACGCGTCGGCGACACCGTGGATCGCGACGAGGTCCTGAAAAAACTGGTGGACATCCAGTATACCCGAAACGATTACGCCCCCGAGCCGGGAACTTTCCGGGTGCGGGGCGACACGGTAGATGTCTTTCCCTCCTACTCCACCAAGGGAGTCCGCCTGGATTTCTTTGGCGATCTGCTGGAACGCGCCCAGTCCTTTGATGTTGTCAGCGGCCACAACGAAGGCGCTCTGGAGCATGTGGTCATCTCGCCGGCAACCCATTTCGTGATGCCCTACGATAGGATTGAAGGCTCCATCGGGGCAATTCTGGAGGAAATGAAGGAACGCGTCCGCTGGTTCGAGGCGAATGGAAAGTTGCTGGAGGCGCAACGGATCAAAATGCGGACTATGTACGACATGGAGATGCTCAAGGAAATCGGGGTCTGCTCGGGAATTGAAAATTATTCACGCCACCTGAGCGGACGGAATCCCGGCGAAAAACCGGCCACTCTCCTGGATTATTTTCAGGGCGAATTCCTGACCATCATCGACGAATCCCATGTCTCTCTCCCCCAGATCCGGGGCATGTTCAACGGCGACCAGGCCCGTAAAGGCGTCCTGATTGAACACGGCTTCCGACTTCCCTCCGCCAAGGACAACCGTCCGATGAATTTCGAGGAGTTCATGGGATCTGTCGGCCGGGTGATCTTCACCTCCGCCACCCCCGGCCCGCTGGAGCGACAGCTCTCACCCCGAATCATCCCCCAGTTGATCCGCCCCACGGGGCTGGTGGATCCCCCGGTCATGGTTCGCCCGCTATCCAACCAGATCGACGATGTGATGGAGGAAATCCGCGCCCATGCCGCGAAAGGCGAGCGAGTGCTGGTCACCACGCTGACCAAGCGTACTGCGGAAGATTTGGCGGAATACCTGAAGTCTGTCGGACTCCGGGTTCGTTACCTACACTCCGACATCGCCACCCTGGAACGTGTTGAGATCCTGCGTAGCTTGCGCAAGGCGGAATTCGACTGCCTTATCGGCATCAATCTTTTGCGCGAAGGACTCGACCTGCCCGAGGTGTCGCTGGTGGCGGTGCTGGATGCCGACAAGGAGGGATTCTTGCGTTCCGAAACCTCCCTGATTCAAACGGCTGGCCGGGCGGCCCGACATGTGGACGGAAAGGTGATCCTTTACGCCGACACCATTACAAATTCGATGCGCCGCATGATTGAGGTGACAGAGGCCCGGCGGACAAAACAGCTGGAGTACAACCGAATCAACGGCATCACACCACTAGGCATTCAAAAAAGCATTCAGGAAAGCCTGATGATCGAATATCAGGCGCATGAGATTGAAGCCCTGGTGGCGAAGGAAAGTGGCGTAGAAGTGGACATCCATACGACCCTGCGCGAGATGGAGGCGGAAATGCTGGAGGCCGCAGAATCCCTTGAATTCGAACGCGCCGCCCTGTTGCGTGACCAGATCAAGGAACTGCGTTCCGCAGCCGGAATAAAGGGTTCAGAAAAGGGGTCAGGGGTCGGGGTTCAGGGAGGAAATTCAGGGGTCAGGGTTCAGGGTTCAGGAAAAGGGATCCGGAAAAAAGTCCCCTCAAAAAAACCTTTTCACTACTAACCCTCCTCTATTCCTGAACCCTAAACCCCTTCCTGAACCCTGAACCCTGAATTTCCTCCCCGACCCCCTAATTCCCTTCCTGAACCCCGAACCCTGACCCCCTCTCTTCTCCCACCTACATGCTCTTCACGGGCGGAAGGTGCTGTGTGCGGACCCGGCTCAGGTAGGTGAGCAAACCCCGGGCAATCCCCTCGGCAATGCGGTCACGATAGGAGGCGTCCGCAATTTTCGTCATCTCCCGGCTGTTGGAGAGAAACCCGCATTCCACAAGCGCGGCAGGGCATGTGGCATTACGGATCACATAGAACCGGGCGCGGCGAATGCCCCGGTCGATGGAGCCCGTGTGACTTAAAAGCCCCTTCTGAAGATAGTGCGCCAAAACGGAGTTGGCACCGTCATGCCTGTTTCCCGGACAGTCGCGGGTGCGGGAGGCAACCACATGTCGCTCGGCCTCCGCCGTTGTCGGGAAGCCGGGTGCCGGAACGATGTAGGTTTCAACCCCTGAAATCGCACGATCCCGGGAGGCGTTCAGGTGAATGCTCAGGAAAACATCGGCGCCAAATTTACCACTGCGCCAGCACCGTTCATCCAGCGACATGGCCAGATCCCGATCCCTCGTCATCATCACCCGGATACCATTGTCCCGAAGCCGCGCCCTCACCCGCTTGGCGATGTCGAGGGTATAGGTTTTCTCCTCACGTGATGCCCCACCGTTCGCCCCGGGGTCGGCTCCGCCATGGCCGGGATCCAGAACGACCAGGGCATAGGATTCCTTACGGAGGGCGCGGGAGGGCAATAACATGGCACCAATGGTGTCCACCGCATCCACCGGACTGATCACCCAGTTACCCGCTCCCTTCAGAACGCTGCGGTTAAGATAAACCGAGAGACCATTGACCACAATACGCCGGCTATCCGCCTCAAAAATAACGGTGGCGGAACGGCTCCTGTACACCGCGCTTTTCCCGTATTCGGAGGGGGCACCAAACCCGTACGAAGCCATCACCTCGTTCAACCCCAAGCCCCTGAATACGATCGCCTGGGCGGGAACGGCAAGACTCGCGAGCACGCCCGCGAGCCAAAGCACCCAACTGGTCTTCTTGAAAGTATTGTTCATGCTGTTTTTTATAGCCGTGACCGAGTCACTTTGATATACGGGACAAGAGAATGTCAAGCGATCAGACTGTAAACCGCATATCACTACGCAAAGGGCGCGAGTCATGGCTGAAGTAACTCTTGAAGAGGTTCCGCAGAAGACAAAGGATATGTTCAATCGTGGCTTTGTGGCCATGGAGCGCGGCAATCTGGACTATGCAATCGACATGTTCTCAGCCTGTCTGGAACTGGAACCGAACCTGCATCGGGCCCGCAAATTCCTGAGGGCAGCAGAAATCAAGCTGTTCAAAAGCAAGGGCGGCGGCCAGATGGCTCACCTGGCGTCCACCCTCACCGGCCTCTCCTCGATGTTCAAGGCCCAGTCCCTGATGAAAACCAAACCGGCGCAGGCCATCGTGGCAATTGAAAAACTGCTGCGTAATGACCCCTTGAACCTCAGTCACATCAAGTTACTCAATAAGGCGGCTCAAGCTGCGGGAGAACCCGAAATCGCCATCCAAACTCTGGTCCTGGCGCGCGACCATTATCCGGATGATGCCGAGCTCCTGGAACAATTGGGAAGACTGTATATGCTCACCGACCAGCCCCGGCTGGGTCGCGAGTGTTTTGAGGTGCTTTGCGATATCAAACCCAATGATAGCGCCGCGCTCAAATTGCTCAAGGATGCCATGGCCATTGACAGCATGTCCAAGGACGGGTGGGAAAAGGTTGGAAACAAAGGCACAAAATTCACCGACCTCATCAAGGATCGCAAGGAATCCGATAGCCTGGCGCGGGAATCCAAGGCCGTGGTGGATAAAAACGACATGACCTTGATGATCGAGGAAAACAAGGCGCGAATCAAGCGGGAGCCGGGCAATATCAATTACCGGCGCGCCCTGGCCAGCCTGTACAGCAACAGCAAGATGTTCACCGAAGCCATCGCAGTCCTGCAGGAGACACAAACCGTAACCGGCGGCCGTGACCCGCAGATTGACCAATCCATCAGCGCCATCCGCCTACAGATATTCGACGAGGAGATCGCCAAGGCCAAGGCCGCAGGAATGATGGCCATGATGGAAGCCAAAACAAAAGACCGGGAACTCTTCCTGTTCAACGATCTGCTCGACCGGGTGACCCGCTACCCGAACGACCTGCAAATCAAGTATGATTATGGCGTGCTGCTTTACCAGCAGGGCAAGATCAATGAGGCGATCCAGCAATTCCAAGCCTCCCAGCGTAATGCGCAACGGCGGGTCAACTCGCTTTACTACATCTCATTGTGCTTCAAGGCTAAGCAGCAATACGATCTGGCGATTGACCAGGTTCAGAGGGCAGTCACCGAACTTCCCGTGATGGATGACACCAAGAAAATGATCATCTACGAATTGGGACTCCTCTTCGAGCTCGTGGATCGTAAGCCGGAAGCCATGGACTGCTTCAAGCAGATCTATCAGATCGATATCGGCTACCGCGATGTGGCCACCAAAGTTGAACAAGGCTATAAGTAAGGCCCGCTAAGGCGGCCTTATTTCGAAAACACCCGGATCACCAGCGTTACCGTGCGGTTTTTCCAGCTCTCCTCGGGATCATTATCGGCAAACGGGGGATTTTCGTCGCCGGCCGTAGCAGCCACCATCATGGACGCAGGAACATTGGCTTCGCGACAGAGAACTCGAACCACTTCCGTCGCACGGGCCAGTCCTAATTCCCGGTTGTCGCGATACTGACCGCTTCCCCGGATGGGAACGGAATCAGTATGGCCGATCACTTTCGCCTCCCATTCGCGGGAATGTCTGGCCAGCACGCTTCCGAGTTGATTCAAGACAGGCCTCTGAGCGGGATCCACTGTCACCCGACTGGAAAATATCGGCGCCTCAAAAGTCAGCCTCACGGCTCCGCCGCTCTCCGGTTGCACCCGGATTCCTGCGGCTTTCAGCGAATCAAAGTCAGCCCCATCAACAACCGCCGCCGGCGGGGCCGGTTCAGGCGCCAGGGTCACCGTATTGGTCACGAACACCACGGGAACAGCCATAGACAGCTGCTGTTTTGGGCGCGGTCCGGCCCACAGTCCTAGCCCGGCACCGATCAGGATTAAAAAAAGCGCTGCGGAAAAGGCCATAATCAATCGTGTCGGGGTCCAGCAGGGTTTCCCCGCAACCAGACCGCCCCCCTGTCCGGCTCGTTCCAGAACAGGCTCCGCTACGGGTGACTTCGTGTCCGCATCGACCCCAACAGACTGCGGCGGCACCCCGGCCACGCCAATGGTTTCCGGAACACCCCCCAACAGGTCACCAAGACCCCTTCCCAGAGATCCATTTCTAGGCGGTGACATGGGCACTCGCTTCCTCGATACGGTCGCTTGGTTCAGCAACGGGAGTGGGCGTGGTGACAAAAGCGGGCGCAATCATTTGTACGGGTTTCTCGAAAGGAGACTTCAATTTGAACCCGCCACCGGAATCCGCTTCGTCATCCGCCACACCACCATTCCGCCTGGCTAAAAATTCACGCGCCAGCTGGCGGTAGGCGGCAGCACCGGTACAAAGCGGATTATAGGTGATGATCGGCTTGCCGAAACTCGGCGCCTCGCTCAGTCTGACATTGCGGGGGATAAGGGTCTCATAAACCTTATCACCAAAATGCCGGATAACTTCCTGAACCACCTGCTGGGAAAGATTGGTGCGGCCATCATACATGGTCATCACGATTCCCTCCAAGTGAAGGCCGGGATTGACACCGTTCTGGCTCAACTGCTGGATCAGGCGGGTCATCACGCTCAGGCCTTCCAGAGCGTAATACTCGGCCTGGAGGGGAATGATGACCGAATGAGCCGCCGCCAGCACATTCATGGTCAGGATACCCAGCGAGGGGGAGCAGTCGAGAATGATGAAATGATATCGTCCCGAGGCAATCACATCGGACAGCACAGCGCGAAGCCGATGGAGATAATGCTCCCCGCGGGCGATTTCCACCTCAGCCCCGGCCAGATCAATTTCAGAGGGGATAATGCTCAAATGCTTGATGGGTGTGGGCTTGATGAGATCGAGGGCTCGTGCGGTTCCGAAGAGGGCTCCATACAAGCTGGCACCCGGCTCCTTGGGCAGCCCCAGTCCGCTCGTGGCGTTCGCCTGAGGATCCAGATCGACCAACAGGACTTCTTTGCGCTTTTCCGCCAAACACGCTGCCAGGTTGATGGCCGTCGTGGTTTTACCCACCCCACCCTTCTGGTTCGCCATCGCTATGACTTGAGTCTGCATCATCAATTACTATGCGCCTTGTTTGTTAACTGGTCGGAGACCATCCGTAGCTCAAGCCGACAGGCGCAGAGCGAAGGATGGCGGAGAGGGAGGGATTCGAACCCTCGGTACCGGTTGTTACCAGTACGGCGGTTTAGCAAACCGCTGCTTTCG
>JBAXMJ010000023.1:0-27222 GCA_037134355.1 bacterium
CTCTATGGCTCTATTTTGGTGAGCACGGGTGGCTCCATTTTGGTGAGCGCTATAGACGATCCCGTTTTGTTTAACGGTTGAATTAAGAGCCCCCAATGCAATCCCGCCTGGCCCACAAAACAACTCGCCCAACCGAAATTCAACCGGCTTGAAGGATTCCAAACTGGAGAGTGATTCTTTTACACGGTTCGCTTTATTTGTGCGATTTGCTTTTGGATAAGTGATCATGTGTTTTCATGCTGGCTGTTTGCTCTTTAAATGTCAAGTTTGGCTGTTTT
This sequence comes from bacterium, assembly GCA_037134355.1. Classification (GTDB taxonomy): domain Bacteria; phylum Verrucomicrobiota; class Kiritimatiellia; order CAIKKV01; family CAITUY01; genus JAABPW01. Next base: position 279 of record JBAXMJ010000023.1, read on the forward strand.
CCCTCTTGTCAACCCGGTCGGCTACGCTACACTACAGAAGCGGGAGTGAGCATTGTTATGATATGAACATGGGTAGGGACGGCTCTCCGAGCCGTCCGCGGAGGCCTCGGAGAGGCCTCCCTACCCGGATCATGTAAGGACAATAACGAGAGTCAATAAGTGGCGTATGATCAAAGCACATAAAGTAGTCAGGAGTGCCCTCGGTGCCGGGAAGTGGTTTGCATCGAATCGGACCGAGTTGGCGGGAGCGATTCAGGGGTATATTGAGGAGGCTTTTGTACCCGAGGGAACGGGCCCTATCGTTGCCGCCATTTCTCCGCATGCTGGCTATCTCTATTCGGGCCAGGTGGCAGGCTATACCTATCGGGCCATTCGGGAAAATGTCGTCGCGCATGGGGCTCCTGAAACGGTCGTTGTCCTCGGATTCAGCCACAAGGGCGAGGGACAGGGTGTGGCGCTGATGGATGGAACCACGTTCGTTACCCCCTTGGGGGAAAGCGCCATGGATACCGGGGCGGCATCACTCCTGATCGCCGCCGATCCGCGCATCCGGCCCGACTATCGGCCCCACATGGGCGAGCATTCCCTTGAAAACCAGATTCCGTTCATTCAAACGGTTCTTCCCTCCGCCTCCCTGGTGATGGCGCTGATCGGGTCGCGTGACTCCGCCACGCTGGATGCGCTGGCCAAGGCGCTTCACACGCTGGCGGGAAAGAAAAAGATTCTGGTGGTCGCCAGTTCTGATATGCTCCATGATTCCTCTTACGAAAAGGTTCGCAAGACGGATCAGGCCACATTACGGAAAGTGGTTGCCATGGACACCATGGGCGTGATGCATGACTGGGATTACAGCCAGCAGATTTTCTGCGGAATCGGGCCGGTGACCACCGTCATGAAGTACGCCCAACTTCGGGGGAGCACGAAGGGAACGCTCTTGCGATATCGCAATAGTGGCGATGATTTCCCTGAAAGCCGGGGGCAATGGGTGGTCGGATATGGGGCCGTGGCGTTTTCGGTATAGACTCATGACAACTCAATCCAACCATCTTCGAGTCACCCTCGTTCAAATCAATGCCAGCCGTGACATTCAAGCCAATCTGGGGCGCTTGAAGCAGCTCCTCACAGGAGTCGGCACCACCGATCTGATCGCCCTTCCCGAAGTCTTCGCCATCCGGGGCAGTGACCGGGACTATCAGGACTCCGCCCAGCCGCTCACCGGTCCACTCATGAATCTTCTTGCTTCGGTGGCACACCGCCACAACGCGTGGGTACTGGCCGGGAGCATCGTCGAGACCAGTGAATCCGCCGTCTATAACACCAGCGTCCTGCTCAATCGCCGGGGCGAAATTGCCGCCACCTACCGAAAAATCCACCTGTTCGAGGCGGAACTCGACTCCGGCGAGGTCATTCGCGAAAGCGACCTCTGGACGGCAGGCTCAACCCCTGTGATCGCCGACGTCGATGGCTGGCAATGCGGCATGGCCATCTGTTACGACCTGCGTTTCCCCGAATTGTTTCGCCATTACTCGTCACAGGGAGCACACCTGTTTTTCCTGCCCTCCAATTTCACGCAACGCACCGGACAGGATCACTGGGAAATCCTGCTACGGGCCCGGGCCATTGAAAACCAGTGCTTTATGGTTGCCCCTGATCAATGCGGAACCAATCCCCACACCGGCATCGCCAGCTACGGAAACAGCATGGTAGTCGGACCCTGGGGCGATATCATGGAACGTCTCGAGAAGGGCGAACAAGCCATCACGGTGACGCTCGAGAAAACCACGCTTGAAAACACCCGCCGCCGCATTCCTGCGCTGGCGCATAGGAAATTATGAAGGATGAATGATGAATGATGAATCCGGAACGACACTCGCCCCTCACGTCTCACCTCTCACGTCTAACGTATTTACCCTCCTCATTGCCTGTGCAAAGGGCATTCCTCCTTACCTGAAGGCAGAGCTCACCGCGCTCGGGTTTCCCATCCAGGCTGAACTGGAGGCGGGTGTCGAAACCACCGGCACCCTAGCTGATGCCATGCGGCTCAACCTCGTGCTCCATACCGGAAACCGGGTGCTTCTGGAACTTGACCGGTTCACCGCACACCAACCGGACGACCTGTACGCCCGGATTCAAATTCTCCCCTGGGAAGACATCATCCCCGACAACGGCTACTTTACCGTCACCTCGTTTATCAATACCCCGGCCATCCGGGACAGCCGGTTTGCCAATGTCAAAACCAAGGACGCCATTGTGGATCGGATCCGCGCCAAAACGGGCGTGCGGCCCGACTCAGGCAATGAGCGGAGTGGAACAGTTGTCTTCCTGTATTGGAACCAGGGCGATGCCAAGCTCTACATCGACACCTCAGGCGAGGCTCTGTCGCGACGGGGCTATCGCAAAATCCCCATGGCCGCCCCCATGGCCGAAACGCTCGCCGCCGCCGTCGTGTGCGCGACGGGCTGGACCGGGGAAGGCAACTTCATCAACCCCATGTGCGGTAGCGGCACCCTCGCTATCGAGGCCGCACTGCTGGCGCAGGGGCGGCCCCCGGGCCTGCTTCGCAGCAATTACGGGTTTATGCATCTCAAGGGATTTGATGACGTGGCCTGGCAGAAAATCCGGCAGGAAGCCCGGGTTCTCCCCAAGCGGCCCTTCACCGGAAAAATCATCGCCTCCGATATCCGCACCGATGCCGTCGAGGCCGCCCGCCAGAATGCCCGCACAGCCGGCGTGGAACAATTGATTGAGTTCACAATCTGTGATTTTGCCGATACTCCGCTTCCGGAAGGCGGCGGTGTGGTGCTGTTCAACCCGGAATACGGCGAGCGCATGGGCGATGAAATTGAACTTGAGCCCGTGTATCGCCGGATTGGTGATTTCTTTAAACAAAAGTGTGGGGGCTACACCGGTTATGTTTTCACCGGCAACCTCATTCTGGGAAAGAAAATCGGCCTCCGCAGTTCCCGCCGAATCCTCTTCTTCAATGCCAATATCGAGTGTCGCCTTCTGGCCTTTACGCTGTACACCGGGACAAAACGGCAGAAGTCCGGGGAGGAAGAGAAGGGTTCGGGGTTCAGGGTTCAGGAAATTACTGAGACGCCATAATGTCCCCGACCATTGGATCACCTTCAAGCCTCCCGCCTGAACCCCGAATCCTGAACCCTGTCAACACCCTAAGCGTCACCGACCTTCCCTACGGCGGTCGCGGCATCGGGCGATTGGAGGGGAAAGTCTGTTTTGTTCCCGGCGTTCTTCCCGGCGAAACCGTCCGGGTCAAGATCATCCGGGATCGCGGCGATTTCCTGGAAGCCGAACCCCTCGAAATCCTCACCCCCTCCCCGCACCGCATCCAGCCAGCCTGCCCCCTCGCCTCCTCCCTTGGCCTCCGTAGCTTTAGCGAAGGAGGCTGCCCTGGCTGCTGTTACCAGCACGTTGATTACACGGAAGAAGTGAGCATCAAAAACGAACAGCTCCGAAACCTTCTTGCCAGACAGACTGCCACGCTTCTCCCGCCCGTTCCGGCCCCCTCACCGCTTGGCTACCGGAACAAGATGGCGCTCCATGCGCAGGCCGACGGAAAGGACATGCGACTGGGTTACTTCATGGCCGACAACACGACCATTCTTGACGTTCCCTCATGTCCTCTTGCCGCAGCCCCGTTGAATGCAATCCTGGAAGAACGCCGATGTGATCCTTCTTTTTTTCGAACTCTGAGGGACGGCATGACCGTCACCTTCCGGTGGACGGAAAAGGACGGCGCCCAGTGGTGGCGGAACCGGGCGTCGGAAAAGGATGTCTGGCTCGTGGAATCCTCGGTCATCGGGCCACTCTCCGTGCCGCGAAACAGTTTTTTCCAGATGAATCCGGCAATGGCCGACCACCTGGTGACCGCTGTTATGGAGCGATTGAAAGCCGACCTGCCCGACACCGTAATCGATCTCTATTGCGGCGTGGGGGTGTTTGCCCTGGCGGCGGCGACGTTGGGCATTCCGAAAGTTCTCGGGATTGACCTGGACGGTCCGGGCATCAAGGCGGCCGAACACAATGCCCGGAAGCTGGGACTCAACAATACCCGGTGGAAAGCCGCGGCGGCCCAGGAAAGCATCCTTGATTTTGAGTTGGAGCAACCGGATCGGGCCGCCCTGATTGTCGATCCGCCGCGAAGCGGACTGGGTCGAAAACTGATTCAGGAAATCCTCAAACACAAGCCCCGTCGGCTGCTCTATATTTCCTGCGCCCCCGACACCATGGTTCGCGACGCCGCCTGGTTAGCCGATGGCGGCTATTCAATCCGCTCCTCCCAGCTTTTTGATCTTTTCCCCCGCACCGCCCACTTCGAGTCGTTGACGGAATTTTCAACCGAACACGCTTCAGGGTAGGGAGGCCTCTCCGAGGCCTCCGCTGTCACTTCGCCGTCTGCGGAGGCCTCGGAGAGGCCTCCCTACCCTGGAGAGCATTCAGGGATTCGCGATACATCAGAACGACACGAAACGTGTCCCATAATTCCAGGATCGGGGTTCCGTTCCGTTCGGCCACCGGAATGCTCCACGTCACCGTGACAGGCGTGGAAGATACCTGGATCGAAGGAAGCCAGCCTGCCCGAAAGGAGGATGCGCCTTTCCCCCAAGTCAGTCGCGGGACAAAACTCAAGGGCTGGCCCTCTTTGGACACCTCGACAGAAATTCCTGGCGGCTCCCCCGCCTTGGCCTCGATATGAAACCGGTGCCAACCGCCCATCACCGTCACGCGCGGCAAATCAAAAAGTCCGGTGCCAGGCGCCAATCGGGCAACACCATCTTCACAGGTCACCGCCGTTGTAAATTTGGCGCGCTTTACGCACGCCAGGGTTTCCGGCTTGAATTGTCCCGACGGATAGCAGAAGCCTTCCGGCGTGAAGCCCCCTTTCTTTTTTAAATCCTGGTAGCAGCCTGAAATCTCGCCATACGGATCGGCCATCGCACGCAAATTCGGGTGTGTCCGGCTATGTCCGCCAAATTGGACGGTTCCCCGCTTCTGCATGTCACGGACTTCCGGCCAGGACAAGAGCGGAGTGCTCTCCCAACTCTTCCGGGTTTCGGGTGACTCGCTCACCATGCCCGTAATGAGAAAACAGACGGCTTGGAACCTGTACTTCTTAAGAAGCGGCTCCGCGTTTTCAAGGACATTGAGATACCCGTCATCAAAGGTGATGATGATGGGCTTGCGGGGCAGAGACCACCCCCAGCGCTGATGCGCCACCAGGCGGGAGGGCAGGATGCTTTGGTAGCCCTGCTCCTGTAATGACGCCAACTGGGTCTCAAAATCCCGGACGGTAACCCACCAGGGAGAATCGCAGGTATCCCCGATCCGATGATACATCAGGATCGGGACATCAATCGGCTTATCCTTCTGGCTCCAGAACCAAGCCACCGTAATAGCCAGCAACCCTATCGCCAAAAGCCCGGACAACTTAACAACCCGACAACTCATCTTTAGAACCGGTAATTCAATCCGGCGCCGTAGGCGACATAGCTCATCGTCATGACATAGGGGCCGCCGTAATTTCTGCCGTAATTGAAATACCAATCTCCCGAAATTTCATCGACCTGCATGGTCTTCGCGAAGATATCAGCGGAAAGATTCTGATACAGTCTCACATTCAGACCGCCCGCAAGCTCGATCCCTGTGATATTGCTTGAAGCCTTCACATAACGCTCTCCATTGTTGCCCCAGGCTGAATTCGGAACGAACTTGGCCTCATAAAATCCGATACCCGCCTGAATATAGGGAGTAAAACGGGACTCATTGTCCCATGCCGCCTGCACATACGGAATAACGCCCTGAATTTCTTCCGACCCATCGCCGCCACCGGAATCCGGAACCCCGTCGCCATTGCTGTCATCCATGGTCTGAGCTGTAACATGATCATAACTGACGCCGATCCAAACGGGAGACTTGAAGAGGCGATATTGCAGATACACTTTATTGGGCACGCTGTCCTGTTTTTCCGTAATATCCGAAATAGTTCCGAAAAACGAGTCGTTCCCGGGCGTTCCCCGCTGTTTATCCTGAAGCTGAACCTCAGTATAACGTGTTCCTACCTGCCACGAGGAGTTATTCCAAGCCTGAGAGGGCGTTTCGGTGACCGCCACTTCGGCAGGCACATTAGTCACCACCGGCACAACGGGAACAACGACAGGGGCCTCAACGGCAACAGGCGCATTGGTCGCAACCGGGGTTTCAACGGCCGTCGCCGGAGTTGTTGCGGAATCCAGTATCGGCGGCGCCGCTGGAGGCCGAACATTAAGCGCCGGTTCCTGCGCTTGAATCACTCCACTTGCCATCATGAGAAATCCAACCATCCACACCTTGTGCTTGAGCATATGACTTATCCTTTCACGAATTGATTCAGACTTGAGAAACCCTACAGCAAATCCATCCCATCAAACAAGACCAATCCCCTCTCCTATTCCATTAACATGCCCCTCTTCAGGGTAGGGAGGCCTCTCCGAGGCCTCCGCTGTCACCGAATCATCACACTCTATCAATGGGCGCATGGGCCTCTTCGGAGGCCTCGGAGAGGCCTCCCTACCCTCCTATTGCTTCAGCCAGAGTCGGCCATCATGGGTTCCGTCTACCTGAAGTGGCGCGAAAACCCATTCCTGGTCGGCCATCATGCGGAGACTAATTTCGGAAAGACTGGTTTTCGCCGGTCGGGGAATATCCAGCATAACGTGATCCCCTTTCATCTTGCCCATGATTTGCAATGAGGTTTCATTAAACTTTTTTGGCCCTGAAAAGGCTTTTCGGTAAGCAATCATCTTTAATGGGGGAGGATTGTTTCTCAGAACTTCAATCTGAAGTCGAAGCCTGCCTTCAGGTGTCAGTTCCGCCGCCACCAACTTGATCCAGGGATAAAAAACACCCAACCCCTGACCCGGGGGTTCAATCCCGCCAGCCTGCCGGTGCAGGGCATGATCTTTCACCGCCTGATTCAAAACGCCGAGCTCGGCGCCAAACAAGCCGTCCTCATTCCATCGTATTTCAATCGCCGACAAATCGATCTCCCCTCCGCGTTGATCGGAAGAAAAGGTCAATGTCACATCCTGTTCCCGTTCCACCGTGATCCGGGAAACCCATTCCGTTTCCTTCCCGGAATTCAATGTGATTGACTCCACCTCCTTCCGGCGGGAATCTCCAACCGAAATTTTCCAAGGTTGGGTCAATTCCACGGGCGGTCTGGATTTCAACACTCCCCGAATCGTATAAGAGCCCGGCGCAAACCGAACGGGCAACTTCAGGGAGCCTGAAAATTCCTGCTTATTCATGGCCTGAGCCAAATGAAGGGGAATCGGCACGAGGATCATGCGGACACCATTCCGCCCCGTATCGAGTAGCGGCAAGCGAATCCGGGAATGATCCTGATATCCCGCGCCGGTCCCTCCATTCACCACCACCTGCTCCGGAGACAAGGCGCGGGCGGCTTCCATTTCTCCCCCTTGCCTGCGAGCCACCGGCTCCAGCGTGTCGGCCAGGGTCCACTCCTGCTGCTGTACGGCGCAAACATACCGGAGCCACTCCCCGCCGGTCGGCCCGGGCTCCCGCGCCAGCCATTGCAACGCCCGGTCCGCGTAACCCTTCTGAACCAACATCATCGCCACAGCCCTGGAATCGACCGCCACCTGGGCGTAGCAGGGAAGCTCCCGAATATGATCCTTCGGCCTCGCCCGGATCGAAATCACATCGTATTCCGACACCCTCGGCATAAACCAGGGGCGTTTCACGGGCACGACCGCCACGTCATAAGGCTCCAGGTGAACCGTATGCCGATCCCCCATGCCATTCACCACAACATCCACCGAACGTTCCTCGGTCTGCAAAACAACATACAACGTATGTCGGATCTGGTTCATTCCGCCAACCACAAACTCCCGACAAGTTGTATCCACCCATAAGCCCGACTCACTCCCTGCGCCGCTTTCATTGATGGGCACCGTCACACAGGGAAGGCGGTCAATCGATATTGGCCTGAACAAGGGTGACGCTAGAGTTAGTTTCGGCGTAACCGGCTTTGTCTCCCACCACTCCATCTGGTTGCCGGAAAAAGCAAATCGAGGCAACGCCGGCCCCCAAGCGCATAGTCGCCGGGCCTGTTTCTGAAAGGCGGCCCAGTTGGTCGCATAATCGGGATACAACGCATGCGTCCGGGGATCCAAAGTACCGCGCCCCGTGGCGGACACATTTCTAAGCAGGTAGTCCGTTGGCAATTGAGCGCGTTGTCCCGGGGTCACCCATTCAATCTGCCCGATGGCATCGGCCGAATTGAAAAGACGACAGGCAGGAACCGTATAATCCTCAACTCCTACTTTTTTCTGGAGGGGCGCATGTCCATACAGCCACCTCAACGCCTGCACCCGTGCTTCCGGCAGGGCAAACAAACTGGAACAACGCAGGGCAGATACTCCGCTTTGTGCTCCCGCAACCAGCAGAAGCGCCACCACACTACCTGTTGCCAGGGCCCTCCGTTTTCGCCGAGCCGCCCAATCCAGGCTTTCCTTCACACCCATAGCGATCCACACAGCCGCAAAAGGAAAAAACACCATAAATTCCTGCCCCCGCACCCAGGGTGCCACTTTCAGGAAATAGAACAAATAAAGCCCAAGAGGGAACACACTCACAAAGGCATAGCGACGATAACACGACAGAAAGGCGAAGCCGGCGCCTAACACGAAAAAGATCAGCCAGAGCGGGCTGATATCGGCAAGATTTTCAACCAGAACATTCCAGTTTGCTACCACCGCCGCAAAAGGATCAGCAGCCGCCTGCCTCAGTAATCCGGTTCGCTCGGCATAGGCTGCCTGGCCAGCTCTCTGCAGGCCCGCCCAGAATTCGGATCCCGCCAGAACATGGCGGTTTGTGTACAAAAACCCAGCCAACAGAAGAAGCACCCCCGTCAGAATCAGTCCCGCGACAAGGCGACCCCGCTTCCCAACCGGCCCCGCCTTGATACAGAAAACCAGCCCCGCCAGCCAGCAGGGCACCAACAAAAGATTGGTGTATTTGGTGCCAACGGCAAGTCCTGTCAGGAAGGCAGCCGCTAGAAACCAACCAAGCCTGCCTCGCTCATAAACCCGGGCCCATGCGTAAAGCGCCAGCGTCAGGGTGAATAACATCGCAATATCGGTCTCAGCAAAATGGGAATGCTCAACATGGAGACTCGACAAGCCCAGAAAGGCGGCGGCGGCGAGGGCTCCCACACGACTCCGGGTAACGCGAAAGGCTAGGCCATAAAACAAAAGAACCGTCAATAAGGCAAAACCAACATTGATTTTTCGAAGCAGAAAGGTCTGATCGATCTCGGCACGGGTGAGCAAATCCCCATGTCCCAGAAAAGACTGCCAAACTGCCCCGCCATCCAAAATAGCATTTTTGATCAGCAACACGGGCTTGATTAGATGAAAGTACCCCCCGGGATAGGAAGAACTCAAGGTTTTGGAATGCTCCTCTATCCAGGTGGCCCAGGATGAAATCTTGTATTCATCCGGATGGAGCAAGGGCCACTCAATTCCTCGCATTCTCAATCCCCAAGCCATCACCAGGAGAATAATCAGGGCCCCAATAGCCCATCGTCGTTTTCCGGTTTCTGTGAACGTCATGTTACACCCACCCCTGTTCGCGATACCACCGTGCCGTCGCACGAAGTCCCTCTTCAGTGGTCTGACCATAGGTATAGCCCAGCCGCCTCCTCAACTTGGAGGTATCAAAGGAACGATCCTTGGTGAAAAACGCCACCCTTCTCCGGTAAATGGGGGGTGCCCAGCCGAACGGACGGCATACCGCCTCGCACACGGCAGCAGCCCAGAAGAATGGCCAGACGGGTATCCGGATCAGCCTTGCGTTCCGACCATACTCGGAACTGATGATCCGCAGAATGTCCGCCAGCGCCAGTGCCGCAGGATCACCCCCGATAAACACTTCCCCCGCCGCCTGAGGATGAACAGAGGCCAGAATGAAAATCTCAGTCAGGTCGTCCACATGGATCAGGTGATACAACTGCCCACGGGCACTGCCAAGCACCGGAATCAACGGCCACGCGGCCATCTTGAAAATCTTGAGAAGTCGCTTGTCGCCAGGGCCGTAAATCGCCGCCGGCCGGATCACCGTGAAGGGCAGACCGTGCTTGGGAGCGAAGTCGCGGAGCCACAGTTCCGCCTCCAGCTTGGTCTGCTGATAGACATCACCAGGACTGAACGGATACTCCTCATTGGCAGGCGGGTTTTCAATATGACCGTGAACCCCCACAGTCGACACATGCACAAACCGTTTGAAGCCAGGATTCTTGAGCGCCTCCTGCGCCAGAAGCTTCGTGCTTTCAACATGAACCTTGGAATACATGTCGGCGGTGATCCCCGCCTCGCGGTAGGCCGCCGCGACATGGAATATGATCTCGACCCCGGCCACAGCCCGCTCCACGGTCGCCGGGTCATAGACATTCCCCTCGATCCATTCAATCGGCAACCCTTCCAGCCCGTCACGCTTGGACGAAGCCCGGACAATAGCCCGAACCCGCGCACCCCGTTCGCACAGTTTTCGCGTTAAAACCGCCCCCGTAAACCCGGTCGCCCCGGTCACCAGGACCAGCGTTCCTTTTGGAAATGTCATTGCATCAGTCATATCGGCTCCGAATGCCGGGTCACCCTACCGTCACCGGCATGAGCGTCATGGTATCATTACCAAAAATATCCACCACCTTTACCGCGACAGTGTACCTGCCTGCCTTAGGGAAGATGTGGGTGGCACTCTTCAATTCCAGTTCGCGGCTCTGCCGGGTACGGAAACTCTGCCACTCGTTCTCAAAGATGTAGGCGCCGGTCCAGCGTTCCTCGAAGTCAATGAATTCACCGTCGGACTGGACCACGACGGGCAATTCGCCTTCAACGCCCATGCGCTTGGGGACTTTGATGATCTCCTTACGGCTTTCGTAATCAAAATCCACCGCCCAGTAATCCACCCAATCAGTCCATTGCTTGGTGAGCACGTCACGGGTGATGATGCCGTTCTTGTCTTTGTTTAGCTTGATGAGTTTGCCTGCCTCACAGACAACCTCACTCTTGCCTTCCTTCAAATCGGCGGCGATGGAGTCGGCCAGCCCCTGCGAGTAATAGACGGAGAAATCGGTGATTTCCACGGCTAGGGCGAGCTGGTTCTTCTGGTTAAATCGCGGCGTCACCTCGATATAGGCGACATCGTGAAAGCGCACCTGGCCTTTCTCCACGGCGCGTTTGTCGAAGACTTCCGGCGGAATGGTCTTGGGCGCGAGGTCAATACCCTTGTGCTTAGCCTCGTCCAACACGGCGGGAAACAGCCCCATCTCGAACTCGAAGGCCAGCACATCCACCCGCGAGGCCCCGCGTTTTCGGCATTCGGTAATGACTTCCTCGATGAACAGCCGCCCCACGGGCAGGTTGATCGGACCGACAACGACAAGACGTCCCCCACTCTTGCCATGGAAGAAGGCCGTGTCCGTCAACGGCTCGGCCCGGTAGGCACGCAGAATCAAATCGCGGAACTCCTGTTCCTTTCGAGCAAGGGCCTGCTCCTTCTGTTTGCCAGAAAGGCGCCCGCCAATGTTGAGATACGCCTGGCGCTCGTAGCGGCCGAGGTTGAGCACCTCGAACGCGCGGAATGGCTTACCGGCGGACTTTAATTCGCGCTGTACCTGGATGAGCCGCTTACGCGTGGTGTGGATGCCGAACTTCCCAAGGTCGGTGGCGATCCATTTGCGCCCAAGCTTTTCGGCCACGGCGGCTGTTGTACCGCTCCCGCAGAAAAAGTCGGCCACGAGATCGCCTTCGTTGCTACTGGCTTTAATGACACGCTCAATGAGGGCTTCGGGTTTTTGGGTATTGTACCCCTGATATTCGTCCGCCATGGAGTTGATAACGTCGATGTCGTCCCAGAAATCGGAGATATAGACGCCCTTCGCCTCAGCCTCGTAGTATTTAAGTCGAGGTGATCCACCTTCCTTCTTTGGCCAATAAATCAATCCCTGAGAATCGAGCTCATCGAGTATCTTCGGGTTTTTCAGCCAATGCATCCCGTTCTTGCCGAGCTGGTTTGGATCAATGCCCCGCCAAATTGCTCCAGTTTCTCCTCCAGATCTGCCGCTCGCAAGAATGGGAACCGGTTGAAAAATACCTTTTTCATCTCTATGCGAATAGTGCCCTTTTGACGATTCTGAGTATTCACCAAACTGGGGATTAAATGTATGTTGCCCGGATTTAGAAAAGTAGAGGATAAAGTCCTGACTATTACGCCATTGCGTCTTTACACCAGCTGCAATCGCTGATCGTTTCCACGAAATGATATTTTCAAAATTTCGGAATACTTCTTCCATCACCGTTCGCAATGCGCCAACCAATCGCCAGTCGCAATGCACATAGATGCTTGCTTCCGAATGCATCAAATCTTTCATTAAAATGAGCCTTTCATAAATCATGGCGATAAACGAATCGGCGCCCCTGCCCCAAGTGTCACGGTAGGCGATTTGTTCGAGAAGGTTCGGCTCCTTATGGAAGGTCTCGCCGCCGATCTCGATATCCATGCTGAAGTCTGCGCCGACGTCGAAGGGCGGGTCAATGTAGATGAGCTTGAGGCCGCCCGCGTCCTCGATCTGGCGACGGAGTGCGCCGCTCTTGAGAGAGGAGAGGATGAGTTTGTTATCGCCCCAGATGAGTTTGTTGGTCCAACCCTTGACTTGCCGTCCTCCGGTGTCGAGGCCAAGTTCGGTATCATCCCGCTTTTCCCTGCGGGGTTCGTCAATGTGCTCAAGGGTCTGGAAGGGAAGGATGGCGGTGCAGACTTCGCGGGACTTGCCGTTCCAGACGAGTTCGACCTCTTTTTTGTCGGCAAAGAGCAGGAACCGGTATTTTTCCGGGAGCGGTTTGTTGGCTTCGATCAGCTTGATGAGGTCGCGCTTCTCGGCCTCAGTGAGTTCGTAGGAGGGCGAGCCACGGCTGGAACTGTGTATGGGTGACGGCGGCGGCACCGGGGGTGGTGGCGTGGATTTCTTCTTTTTATCCGTTTTCATTGGCGGCATTTTATTCAATCGTTACTTATTCGCACTCAATAACTTATCCATTCGAACGCATATCGTACGGATAAAAATGCATTAAAACGCATAATCGTAGTCATTCGTAGTCATTAAAAATCATATTCGTAGTCTATTCCAGCCATTCGTAGTCTATTCCAGCCATTCGTAGTCTATTTTAGCTCATTCGTAGTCATTTCTTATTCATTGCAAACGCATTACGAGGGATCATCGTTTAGTCTTGCCGTCTAAATTTCTGGCCAGACACTGTGCTTTCTTTCTCGATTGCGTCAGCGCAAGGTAGTTTTCGCTGGTAACGACTTTGCGACCGCTTTTCTTTTCGAGCTCACGGCGGGCGTTGCCTGCGACCTTGCCACCGGAGCGGGCGGCCTGTTTATTTTGCGGGAAACCCTGGGCATCGCGGTTCCGGGCAATTTCCGTGGTGGCGGCCTCGCCCAGCATGGAAAAAATGAGTTCGAGATCAGTCATATGGTCGCGGAGGTTCTCTCGCTTGAGCCGTTTGAACTCGGCGTACTGGGTGGGGGTAAGGCCAAAGGTAGCCAAGGAGATTTCCGCCGTAAGGATAGCGTATTCGCGCTGCTCTTTGACGCCACGCTTCTTCCATTCCTCGGTAAGTTCATCCCGGATGGCGATGGAGCGCATCCGTTTCTCGATCCAGTCAGCCGAATACCCTTTGGCCTGATAGAGGGCACGGGTGCGTTTGGTGGCGAGCTCGGGGTTTTCAATCTCCTGAATCCGCTCATAGCCGACCTTGGCAAGCCAGCGCTTGAAGGGTTCAGCCTTGGGACTGGGGATGGACTGGATCAGCCGGAAAATGCCCTCGGTGTTAGCGCAAAGCATCGATTGCTCGCCTCCGTCCGTGGGGATGGAAAGGGTATGTACAATTTGTACCCACCCTTTGCCCAATTCCGGGTCTCGTTGCTTCATGCGCTGGATATATTGTTTCGGGTCGCGCGATTCGATGAGAGCGAGAACAACATCCTCCACAACAAACCACCATTCGTTGTTGTGGATGGTGCGGCGCACTTCCCTGCGCTGAAACAAGGCGATACGGGTTTCAGGATTTTGGATTGAGTCACTCATAGCACTCCTTTGTAGTCGGCAAAGCTCGCCGCAAGTGCGCCAAAGGTTGCCGGACTGTGTTTCGTAAACCCAATCTGGTCAACAAAAACGAAATCATACTGCTGCCCATTATCCTCCGCGGTGGTGGCGTCGGCGCACCATTGCTTGAGCCGCGCCATTTTCTGTGGCAGATCCATTTCTGCGCGGCCCTTGGTTTCCACAATCCAGATTTTCCCGTCGCTGGTGCGAACGATGAAATCGGGCGTGTAGTTGGAGAGATCGCCGTCGGTTTTGACGTAGTCGAACTTGAAGCCAATCGCCAGGTAGTTCTTGGCAAATGCCTGCACATCGGGAGCGTCCTCTAAAAAAGCGGCAAACAACAGTTCAAAGTTCCCGTTGTTGGGTTCACCCACAACCTTGTTGAAGATGCTCTTGCTGGCGGTCAGATGGGCACGGTAGTCAGTACGGAAGGGCCGCATAGCCTTAAGCCGAATCCGGTCCTCAATGCGGGTTGTGCCGGTTTCCTGAACGGTCAGGGCGTTGATTTTTGACTTGAAGGCATCGTAAAGGATTTTTCCCGCATCCGGCTCTGAAAAGTTCCGCAGCACAACGGGATCTTCGAGATTCACAGGCGACGGAGTGAACAGGTACTCACGCATAAAGGTCTTCACCTTGCCGTAAAGCACGTCATAGCCGCCAACGAGCCGGAGATCCTTGAGCAATTGCCGGGCAAAGAAGGCGACAACTGACCGGTAATCCGCCGGGGTGGTGCCGTCGAGTTGGATGGTGTGATGAATCGCCGAGTCAAGCATGGTCTTAAACACGATCTCGCGGGTTTCATCAGGTGTGAACGGCCGTAGCGGCAATAGTTGATTGCCGAATTTGGCAGGATCAAGCCCTTCCAGGTTTTTGAACTCACGCTGATAGCGGCGCGTCAGCTTGGGGAGCGGGATGTCGAGTGCGTCGATGTTTTTGTCCGTGTTCTCGGCATCCACTTCCACAACCAGGGACTCGTGCCGGGCAGAGCCGCCCCCCATCGGAACGTGCTCAAACGTCACCCCTTCACTCTTGATGGATTCCACAAAGTCAATAAAAGCAGGTGTACCAATCACGGAGACGGTTTCCTTCGTGTCCGTGCCAAAATACATGCGGCGCAAGCCGCGCCCGAGGGTTTGTTCCGGGAGGATATTGCTTTGCGCGACGTAGGCCCGCAGGCCGACGATGGTGGTGACATTGCGCACATCCCACCCTTCCTTGAGCATAAGGACAGATACAATGGCCTTGTGCGGCGACTTGAGCGTGTCGATGGAGTTGGCCTCCTTGCGCAACGCTTCAAGTTCTTCCTTATTCTTGCCGGAAGCCGCCTCGGAGATTTCGCCGTTATTCTTGGTGTGGATGACGAGCACAGCCCCCTGCAACTCGGGACAGATCTTTTCAAGATACGCGCCGACATCGTCACAGTTACGGGTATCATCGACCATGACGAAGAGCACGGCTTTCTTGCCTAGCGCCTTGTGCTCAGCCTGACTCTTCTTCCATTCCTCAATGCCAAGCTTGAGATAGTCGTCGTATTTCTCGGTGAAGATGGAGCTTTTCTTCTCGGTGAGTTTGGCGCAACTCGCAGCGTCGGGCAGGATGGGATGCTTGACGACATTTTGGTGGATGGCCTCAACAAGCGGATAGTCAGAAACCGTCTGGACAAAGATCGCGCCGGTGTCGTGGCGCGGAGTGGCGGTTACATCCACCTGCAAAGCCAGACGGCGATCTTTCTGGAGCATCTTGTGATGGATGTCCTGTATGGATTTGAACCAGGCCATCCGGGGGTCGTGGATATGATGCGCCTCATCATTAAAGACAGCCAGTTCCTCGATATCCCGGACAATTTCGCCGAGATCAGTCTTACTGTCTGTCGTTTTGCCTGCGGGTTTTGCACCGAAGGGAGAAAGGAAATAGTCCCGCAAGTCGTCATCCTCCAACGAGGGGTCACGGACTTCTCCCAGAAAGACCCTATGAATGTTGGTGAGAAAGAGATTTCCGGTGTCGCGGACAATTCGGACGTCGTCCTGGACGTGTAGGGTCACTTGAAAGTCATCTCGCCAATTTCGCCCCTCATATCCATTGTGAGGCAGGATGGGATCGTTAAAGAATATTCTGAGCCCGTCGAAGTCAGCCCTGAGACGGTCAAGGACGATAATATTGGGCGCAATGACAAGAAAGTTACGCGCCAAATCCGAATCAGCTTCGTATAACTTATGAAAAAAACTCCAAGCAATCAGAAGCGACAGAACTTTGGTCTTGCCGGCGCCTGTGGCCATTTTCAAGACGTATCGCGGCCAGTCCTCATCAAACATCCCACTCGAAACCGCTCCCGAGGCATCGAAACGGAGCAGATCATATTTGTCGCGGGCACCCCGAACCTCATAAAGCCAGATTACTGACTCCACCGCTTCGCGCTGGGCGAAATAATAGCGGAATGTCGAAAGAGACCCATCGGCGTTCTCCGTCAGGTGTTCAGCGTTGAACCAGTTCTGGAGCAGGGCGCGGGAGGTCGCCGAAGTACCAGGATACCCTTTGTTGCGCCAGTCGAAAACTTCCTGCCGCACCTTTGCAACGAGCGGCGGAAGCAGTTTTTCATAGGCTGTGCTTCGCAGGGCTTCATCGGCAGGAAACCACCGTTGCTCAGGAATCAGTGGCGCATAGGGCGAGGTTGGGAATTGAGGATGAAGCGACATATGGGGTACGCTATTCATTGTCCTTTTCGGCGTCAAGGCATTCCCCATGCCCCCGTAGAAAAACATTCGACAGGGCTGCGGGCATCCTCTTAGTATGAGGCACTTATGGCGGGATTGATCAAAGACATTACGGCACACCGGGACCTCCTCTCCATGCTGGTGGCCCGGAACATCAAGATCCGGTACAAGGAGTCGGCGCTGGGGTTCCTCTGGACCCTTCTGGGTCCTGTTTTCCTGATCCTGATTTATGCCTTCTTCATGAAAGTCGTCATGAAGTTCCCGATCCCCATGCCCGTCCTCGTATCGGGAATTTTTGTGTGGCAATACCTGGCCATGTGCCTCGGGGACTCCTCGTTTGCGATCATCGGAAATGCCAATCTGGTGAAAAAAGCCTGCTTCCCCCGCCTGCTCCTGCCTCTCTCCATTGTCCTGGCCAACTTCGTTAATTTCCTGCTCTCCCTGCTGGTTATGGCCGTCTACCTGCTCATCGTTGGCCCCCATTTCGGAGCGATTGCCTGGTTACCACTGGCCCTGATCACACACCTGGCGCTCTGTACAGGCGTCAGCCTCGGTCTCTGCGCCTTGAACGTCTTCCTTCGCGATGTGCAGCACCTGACGGGAATCTTTACTATGGCGTGGTTCTTCCTGACCCCGGTGGTCTACGACATCTCGATGATCACTCCCATCACTCAGCAGCATCCCTTCCTTGGCCCGCTGTATTTCATGAACCCGATGGCCGGAATCCTGTCGCTCTATCGGACCGCCCTCTTAGGCAGCCCGCTCCCCGACCTATCACTCATCGCGATCTCCCTGCTGGTCACAACGCTCGTGTTTGTCTCGGGCGTGCTGATTTTTCAGAAACTTCAACCCCGTTTTGCGGACGAGCTGTAACGTCATGAGTGACATTGCCATACAAGTTGAGGGAGTCAGCAAGCGGTTCCGGCTGCGAAGCGCGGGCGGAAACACCTTAAAAGCCCTGGTCATGGACCGGTTTCGTAGCGGAGCCGATACGTCCCGCGAGCTCTGGGCCTTGAAGGATGTCTCCTTTACGGTTGAAAAAGGGACCACGCTCGGGTTGATCGGAGCGAATGGCGCCGGCAAAAGCACATTGCTGGCCCTGCTGGCAGGCACGATGATGCCTACCGAGGGCCGCCTCAAAACCCACGGCACCATTTCCTCCCTGCTGGAACTTGGCGCCGGGTTCCACCCTGACCTCACCGGTCGGGAAAATGTGTTCCTTGCCGGGGCCATCATGGGATTGACCCGCGAGCAGGTGAACCGGCGGTTTGATGCCATTGTCGAATTTGCCGATATCGGCCGGTTCATTGATCAGCCGGTAAAGCATTATTCCTCCGGCATGTATGTCCGGCTCGGGTTCGCCGTCGCCGTCGAGGTGGATCCCGATGTTCTCCTGGTGGATGAAGTTCTGGCAGTTGGCGATGCCTCCTTCCAGCGCAAATGCCTGCGTCGCATGGCGGAATTCCGGGAACAGAAGAAAACCATGCTGATCATCTCCCACGACCTGAACACCATTCAGACGGTCAGCGACCAGATTCTGTTTCTGGATCACGGCCGCGTTCTCGGCCATGGCGCGCCGAGCCAGGTCATCGGACAGTACGAAACCTTCTCCCGCGACCAGGTGAGTTCCGACCGTCGCCGCGAATGGGGCACCCGGGAAGTCATCCTGACCGGCGCCCAATTCCTGAACGAAGCCGGACAGGAGACCACGCGGGTCACCTGGGGCGAGGCGTTGACCATACGGCTTCATTATGAGGCCAAAACCCCGGTCGGGCCATCGGTCTTTGGATACAGCATCAGCGATGAGCAAGGCCGTCTGGTCCACGGCAACAACACCCAGATCGAAAAAGTTTCCATCCCGTCGCTATCGGGTCGGGGCACCCTGGTTTTGAAACTCCCCTCGCTCAACCTCGCCAAGGGAACATATCTCTTTTCCTTCTCCGTTCATTCCGCCGACCATCAGGTGAATTATCATCGATTGGATCACGCCTTTGCCATCGGCGTGGAGGCAACCAAGTCGTTTGAAGGACTATGCTACATGCCCTGTGAATGGAAGTTGGAATGAGCGACGGTTGGTGTACCGCCTTCAGGCGGCCCAGAGAAGACCGGCTGAAGCCGGTACACCAGCATAAGAGCCATCCCCTCCCTACGGCTCAGCCGTGACGACCACTGAAAGTTCAGCCGCCCGCTTGACCATGTTCAGGTTGGTGACGCCCTTGACCCGCTGCCCTGATCTGCGCTCCACCATTCCCACCCAAACCTGGTAGTCGCCTTGGGGCGCCGTGACCGGCACCGCGACTTGACGGGTTTCTAAAAAAATCTCACCCACCTCCTGGTGAAGCAGGTCGTCCGGCGGCAGATTATCAAACAACATATGGTCATCCTGAAAGATCACTTTGCTGGCAGCATTTTTGAAATGAACAAAAGCGACCCACCGGGTCAAATCCACCGCCAGCGGGCATTTCCAAAAATAGCTTATCGATAAACTCTTCCCTCGTTTGATGATTACCCGATTTCCTCCCTCGCCCAAGACCACTCCTGCCAGTTCAAGCCTGTTGTCAAAACGAATCCTGGCGGGCACCGCCTCTGGCGGCACCTGCTTCAATTGATTTTCAGGCACGGAAAAACAGCCCTGCTCCGTCCAGAATACATGAATTTTCGGCTTCGCAATCGAAGCCGTTTCGGGTGCCTGAACCACGAATAGACTCAATGATCCAATCCGACTTTCGACCCAATCCACCCCTGCGGCACGCAAAACCTCCCGGCTTCGTGGCGCATCCCGTTCATCCATGAACAACCCAGTCGTCTCCCGAAAAACAAGCCGCTGCGGATTCGTCGAGTCCTGCATGGGAAGTTCGTCCAACCGCCTGGCGATCAAGGACGGCACCCGCACACTCATCTCGCCCCGGGGCACCGTCACGGCAATCCTGTCGGCCAACCAGCGTGGCGCACAAACCTGCCTGACCTTGCGCCCTCTCAGGTATTCCACACATCGGGCGACCGGAGGCCGACTCCCCACCGGACACGGCGCCTGTTCCAGAAACAGGATTTCGTTGAGTCCGACGGGTTCCTCGTTTTTCCCCACATTATGAAACGTCAACCGCACCTCACTCACCCCGCCCGTTGGCGCATTCACCCGGAATTCCTGAAAATATTGGATCCCTTCAAGAACCGCATAGGGGCCCGACCAGAAATAGCGTGTCGTAACCGTGGGCGCCAAAAGGGATACCCAGGAAGACCGGGCATCGGCACGCCCCTCGATCGCAATCAGGCCAGGATATCGGCCTGAAAAACTGTGAAGTCGAATCCCGGCAAGCGGCACAGCACGGGATAAGGAGAAATCCAGGTTCCGCCGTGATTGGGGAGGAACAACCACTGTCAGGTTCGTTCCCGCATGATTCTGGATAGCCGTGATAACGCCCGGATCCATATATCGCCAACCATCCGGCGGGGGAACCACTCCGTAATCCACACTCGCTCCATCGATATTCGCTTCCTTGCGTGAACTCAACGTCGCAGCCAGGAATTCCTTGATGTTGTAGTGATTATTCAAATACGCCGGTCGCTCCGCCAATTCTGCCCGGAGCGCATAGGGTGCATAGCGCTCCATGGGGAGTGCCGCCACACAGAGTTTTTCCTGCGAGGCATAATTGAGCCAATGGAAACTGTAAAAGTCCCCGATGAACACACCATCACACAAGGGAGCCACTTCAGCCTCAAGCTGCGAGGCCATCTCCCAGCGTGTCCGTTGCGCAGGCACTCCGTCGAACATCTTCGTCATCAGCAGAATCTGGGACGGAAGCACTAAACCCGCCACAATCCATCCCCATGGGAAGCGAAACTGACGGAGCAGCCGGTCGCAGGTCACCCCGATCATAACGGCCAGCGCGGGAACCACGGGCAACAAGTAACGACTGGCGTGAGCCCTTACATACTGAGACGTGCTGTAGAACAGCACCATCACGACGATCAGAAGGGGGACCGCCAGACGAAAATAATAGGCTTTCTTGTCCTTCCCCAAGAATTTGTCCCGAGCCAGAATCCAAATGAACCCTGCGGCAAGCCCTCCCAGCAGGACGAGACGTCCCATCCCCA
This sequence comes from bacterium, assembly GCA_037134355.1. Classification (GTDB taxonomy): domain Bacteria; phylum Verrucomicrobiota; class Kiritimatiellia; order CAIKKV01; family CAITUY01; genus JAABPW01. Next base: position 21,276 of record JBAXMJ010000023.1, read on the forward strand.
TCCAGGTTTCGGGCGACATCTCCACGAGGATCAGGAATAAATTCCGGAAACTTTCAAAGCCGTCACGGAATCTCACCTTGCCTAGCGAAGATCCGAAATCAAACGAGACCCATTGATGCGTCGCATTCCACCACCACCACGGGAGACTCCCGAGAAAGAACCCCAGCGTGGCCGGCACAGCGCCCCGCCACACCAATCGCCACCGCCACCCCATCAGGACAATCAGCCCGACCGCCACAAAAAAGACGGCCACAAGCTGGGTCGCCCACCAGGCAATCCCCGCCGCAAGACCTATGATCCAAAAAGCGCTTTTGGGTGCACATTCCCCGTGGTTTTCAAGACTGACCACACGGCATGTCATCCAGAGGGCCAGCAATCCGCCCACCATCATGATCATGTAGCCCCCGCGCGGTGCCACTGAGTAGTGAAGAAGCGTATCCGATCCCACTATGCAATAAAGCAAGGCAATCAGGCCAGCCCGCCTGCTTCCGGCGTCCCGGGCAAGGACATAAACCAGCGGAAGCAAGAACACCCCCACCAGCGTTGTTCCCAGATTGACAGGAAACGCCGAGGTATCGCCCTTCATTAGAAAACACATCAGGGCAGAGACCATGGGTTCAAGTCCGCCCATATAGGGCTGGCCATAGAAAAAAACTGGAAAATCAACCCCGTGGGCCATGTGTCGCGCCATCAGGGCAACAATTCCGAAATCCCCGTTGGCCGAGTAGCGCATGGCCCAGGCCATGGCAAGTCGCACTCCCAACCCAGCCGCAATAACCACCCCAATCAACAGGGGCCAACCCAGGCGGGTCAATTTCTTTTTTCGTTTCAGGATGGAAATCATAAATCCCTGACACCGTGCCATACAAAAGGCTCAAGGGTCAAGGGCGGGAACCACTATTTTCATGCTCGCCACTCTTCAGGGTAGGGAGGCCTCTCCGAGGCCTCCGCTGTCACCGAATCAGCACACCCAAGGCCCCTTTACAAATTCGGAGGCCTCGGAGAGGCCTCCCTACCCTCTGATCCAAACAGATCTGCATGATGCTCACTTTTAATTGAATTGTCGGCAAAGGCTCAATAGGGCATAAGTGCCGACTATGCGTAAAAACCGGTGGGTTCTCTGGATTGCGGTAATCATTGCCGTCAGCTTTGCGGTATATCTCCGAGTGGCTCTTTTCCGTTCCGGCTGCGCCAATATGCCGGCAAGCGATGATGAGTGCATCATCGCACTTCAAGCCAAGCAGATTGCCCATGGCCACTTTTCCCTGTTGATGCTGGCGCAACCGTATTTGTTCCCCCTGGAAGCCTACCTGATGGCTCCGTTGATTGAATGGCTTCCTCGCACGGCGTTTGGGGCCCGGGTCGTGGCGTTCGGAATGGGTCTCCTGGCTACAGTGCTGGGATGGCTGATTTTGCGTCGATGGGGCCGCCTTTCTGACACCTGGCCCGGGATCCTTCTCCTGTTGTTCGGCTCCCCTTTTCTTTTTATCCTGCAAGTCGGCGTTGCGCTGCCGGGATACCCAAGTTTACTTTTTCTTTCAGCCTTAATGGTGTGGCTTTCCCATCCCCGCAATACCGCTCCGGCACGCTCTCGAATCGCCGCGCTGGGAATCGGGCTTCTCGGGGGACTGGCCTGTAGTGTAACCATGCTGGCCCTGCCGGTTCTTATCATGGCGGGCGCCATGATCTGCCTTCAGCGGAACTGGGCCATGACAAAATGGGCTTTTCTGTTACTCATTCTCGGAACTTGGGTAGGGTTATTCCCCTATTGGCTTGCCCGACTTCTGTCCAGCGGGGAAGGCAACGAGATTTTCAGACTTCATCTCTGGCATGAAGCCCTTGGCCATTTTATATCCCCGACTCTCTCGGAGACCGTACCTGCCGTTCTTGGACTGGGCTGCCCGGTGGTGCCAGGCAGTCTGGATCGGATTGCCAGCTATCTTGTCCCGGGCCCGGTTTATGGCTGGCTCTGGTTCCTTTCGCTGGTCGGAATTACCATCAAGGCATTGGTCGATGGATGGAGCCGTTGGCGACGCGACAAATGGCCCTCCCTTGATTTTGGCCTCGTGTTTGCCGGGATCTCATGGCTTTGCCTGATTCTCTTTTTGTTCAGTTCCCGATCCGCATCGAATACTTATCGTTACCTGATCTTAATCGCGTGGGCGTGGCCGTTTCTGCTGGCCTACGGGTATTTCCATTCGGGTCGGATTGGGCGCATGGGAATTGGCACCCTGACCGCATTGATCCTGGCTGTAAATCTCACCAATACAAGCGGCTTGCTACAACGCTGGAGTCATCCTGCTTTTAACCAACAACTCGGCGCCCATGACCTGGGTTCAGTCATCCAGTATCTGGATTCACGCGGAATTCATCACGCCTACTCAACCTACGCGGATTCCTATCGCCTGACTTATGCCACGGATGAGCGGATCACCTGTGCCCAACTGTACAATGAGCGCTTCCCAACCTGGCCCCTTCCGTACAAAGCGGATGTGGTTGACCCCTCCACCAATGTCGCTTATATCCTCTCGATGGACAGCCGGTTCACGTCCGAGATTTTTGAACGGGATATGGCGTCAAACAAGGTCTCCTGCCGAGTTCAAGAATGCGGAGCCTACAAGGTTTATACGGATTTCGTTTCGCCCTTCAAGGAAAAAGACCTCGAGCTCATAGAGTTTACGCGGGTAGAAGCCAGTCACAGCCCCGACAAAGTGAAGTCCCGGATCAATGATCCAACCCAATTCTGGCGTTCGGAAGGTTCGTTCCAAGAGGCCGGGATGTGGGTATCGGTCGAATGGCCCGGTTCCCGCCGGGTGGGGCATGTCATGGTCAACCAGGGCATGTGTTCACAGGATTCTCCCGACACGGTTCATATTTACTACAAGATCAAGGATGACTGGTCAAAGTTACCGGGAGGTCCCCTGGCATGTGTGTCGATGCCGTTCGAGTTTCGCAACGGGCATCCGGTTTACGGCAGTGAAATATCACTTCTTGAATTTCCGACCCCTGTCGAAACCACCGGCCTGAAAATCGAAGTCGCCAATCCCAGGACTCATCGGGCTTGGACTATCTACGGGATTACACTGGCCCCGTAATAATTCCTTCATGCGTCATGGGTCATATCGAGGGGGAGAGGTGATTCTTGGAGAGACGGGTTATATTTTCTCGAATCCAACCCCGCTTCTGAAGTAGGGTGTTAGCTCAAACACAGGAACCTATTATGCCATCCACTTCATCATGGTTTGACGTCATTCGTCTACGGGCGAATGGCTTCTTCCTTGCCCTGACCCTCATCACCCTTCTGGGGGCTGGATTGCGCCTGATCAAGTTGGGCGAATATCCAGGCGGCTTCGGCCAGGATGAGGCGGTGGATCTCTATGACGCCTGGAGCCTCCTCACGACGGGCGCGGAACACCATGGCGACCGCTGGCCCCTGAACTCACGTCAGTTCGGGGATTCCCCTTCCACGCTTCCGTCCTATCTCACGATGCCGTTCGTCGCGCTGTTCGGCCCCACCGAGTTCGCCACCCGGCTGCCCTGCGCCCTGCTGAATGTGGCCGCCATTCCCCTCATCGGCCTTCTGCTGTTCCATCTTTTCAGAAGTCGCGCCGCCGGACTCTTTGCCGCCACCCTGCTCGCCGTGTCCCCATGGAATATTTATTTCTCCCGCTGGGCCGTCAGCCCGGGCTTCGTCACCTTCTACCAGATTGCAGGCATGTGCCTGATGATCCGCCTGTTGACCGGTCAAAATCACCGGATCCGCGTTTATGGCTCGGCTATCCTGAGCGGCTTCATTTTCTTTCTCTGGACCCATCAATACCTGTCGCAGTATTTCTTTGCCCCCCTGATGATCGGGGTCGGCCTCCTCCTGTGGAGCAAAACAAACTGGCCTCGAATTTTCGTGGCGGGCGGCGTGTATTCCGCCTTCATGCTTCTTGCCATCCTGACGCGCGCCCACGATCCCGCCACGGTCGGTCGCCTTCACAATGAATGCATTTTCTTTGCAGACCACATCGCGAGAAACTTCTGGCACAACTACTGGGATTACCAATCCTTCCAGTTCCTTTTCCATGCCCCGCCGATGCTGGCACTCCACCAGATTCCCGGTGTACCGCATATCCAGCACAGCCTCGCTCCTTTCTATGGTGTCGGACTGGCTACCCTTCTGGCTGCGATCCTCATTCCCGAACGTCTGCTTTCTCTGCTAGGCCGGCCCAAAACCCCGGATGATATCAGCCACTGGCACCGCGCCGCCTTCTGGATGTTAGCGGGATTCCTTCTTGCCCCGATCGTGGGCGCCATCTTCACACAAAAAATGTACACATCCCGGATGACCCACCTGCTGACTCAAGTACTCCTGATCACCTCGCTTGGGTGCGCCACAGTCTGGTATCTGCTCCAACGCATTCCCCTCCGTATCGCCGCCCCGGTTTTCGCGATCCTGCTCGCCCTCTACCTGGGGAAATCAACCGTCAAAACATTCAAGGGACTCGCCAGCAGCGACCTCTTCTTTAAGGAATATCTCCAACAGGGTGTGCCGGATGTCATGCGTTATCTCGCCCGTCAACCCGATGTCCGTTCCGCCCGTTTCCCGCGCATGTTGCAGGGTTACATCTATCACCTCTGCTTTACCCCCGTCCACCCGTCCCAACTAAACCACGCCGAAGTCTCACCGCCTCCACCCGGCCCCACTGAACGGTGGCGATACGCCGAGGTTAATAAGGTCGGCAATTACTGGTTTAATCAGGATCTTGATGGCATCGAAATCGCCAAGACTTGCACCCTGCGCCATCAAGTACGGGACAAGGATCGTATCTGGTATGACCTTTACGAACGGAATGGCGACTGGTTTGTCCTGAAACATCCGGAGACCCGATAGCATGTCGCTCCTCACCTGGAATTCATCCCCCGTTCTACTCATGGCGGCATGGGCCATTGTGGAAAGTCTGCCGCTTTTCCACCGCCCCTGGCGTCAGGCGAAGCTCTGGAAAATCATGGTCTGGTTTTTCCGGCCTCTGGCTCTCTGGGGATTGTATAACAGCGTGGTTCGCTATTTTGAATCGTATGGCTTTAACGACCGCACCACTTTCCCCTTTGCTTTTGCCCCCTGGCACGACAATGAGCCGTGGGGAGTCACGTTTCAACGACTCGCCATATCGCATGATTTTTGGATGTGGTCTGCGGCGGTTTTTCTTTTGGGCGCCCTTTTCATCATGGTGTGCCGCTGGTTCATCTCCACACCAATGACCCGGACACGAATCTCCCTGGCCCTGGGCTGGCTTGTGCTCCTCAACATCGCCATGCCACTCGCCTACAATTGCCTGCCCGATGGTGCCGCAGATCCGCTGGAGAATAAGGGCTCATTCCTTAGCGCCTGGTTCGATTCCGGAAACACAATGCTCTATTGCATGCCGCACATCCCGAACAAGAGCCAGTACCTGAAACATTTCGGCGAAATTCAACCCTCACTCCGCGCCTCCATTCATGGCGTCACCCATCCCCCGGGCGCCTCCCTGGCGCTCTACTGGCTGGGCAAACCATTTGGCGCCACTCAAAATATCGGACAAGATCGCCTCCGATACATGCTCGGCACCACGATGTTCGCCGCCCTGGCCGTTCTGGCTGTTTTTTTTCTCGGCCGCGTGGTCACCGGATCACCAGTCATCGGCCTCATGGCCGCCGCCCTTTGGGCCGTGAAGCCAGCCACCTTGGCGTACAACACCTTCGCCCCAGACACCGTCTACACCGTATTCAACATTCTCTGCCTTGCCTTCATCTGGCTTGTGGCGACTGCCGCAAAACGCCCGTGGGGCACCATGGCGGGACTGGGCATCACCCTCTATGTGCTGACGATGCTGAACTTCAACTGGATTTTGTTCGGGGGAATTTTTGGGCGCTTCTGGGTTTGTGGGGGGATTTTTCATGCGAAAAGCCTGTGTTGCCGTGT
>JBAXMJ010000024.1:0-27022 GCA_037134355.1 bacterium
ATTCCCGACCTTATGCACCTTGCAGTTAGTGAGTTTTTCAAGACCCCGGTCTTTTGGTCGGCGTTTCTTGCTTATGTCTTTGCGTCGTTCCTGAAAATGATCGGGAACTTCAGGAAAACCGGAAAAATTGACTTCCAGTACCTGACCACTCTGGGCGGCATGCCCAGTGCCCATTCTGCCATGGTCGGCGGACTCGCCACTTCAGTGGGAATGCGGGAAGGATTCGGAAGCACGATCTTTGCGGTGACTTTCGCGTTTGCCGTCGTGGTCATGTTTGACGCTTCAACCGTGCGGCGCGCGACGGGCCTTCAGGCCAGGCTCCTGAACCAGATTATTGACGAAGTCTTCAAGAACCATCACCTCTCCGCCCAGAAGCTCATCGAGATTCTCGGGCACACGCGCCTTGAAGTTGGCGCCGGCCTGGCAGTTGGCATAGCCATCGGAATACTCATCAGCGGGCTCATGCTATAGGAGCGACCCGCCAGTGGGTCAAGCCACCGACAGCACGGTAAGGGTCTGGGCGACGCGACCGATTTTGATCTTGAAGGTATCGCCCACAGTTTTTCCCAGCACAGCCTGCCCGAGAGGAGACTGTGAGGTTACGATCGTGATTTCTTCTCCATCAACCTGAATTGTTTCGCCCCCTGCGGCGGAGCCGAACAGAAGAACTCGGGTCTCCCCGTCACTTGATTTCAACCGAATCAGGGCACCGAGCTGAATCAGGCTCGACTCGTGAAGCGCCTTGAGCGGCAGCATCTGAAGGCTTTCCAGGGCGTTTGAAAGCTCTTCCACACGCTTGGCATGACCCCGTGCCAAAAACGATTCCTCCAGCTTGAAGGTGTCATATTTGTGTTCCGCGTGGTGCTCCTCACTGGTGGCAGTCGCAAAGGATTTCTTCGCCACAGCGGTGGTGGCGGCCAGTTCCGCCGTCAACTGGTCCATAAAACGTTGATGAATCTCGTGCTTGGTCATACCAATCGATTACTTCGCCTTCGTGGTTTTTTCCGAAATCAGCCGGTATAGGACCGAAAAATCTTCCTCGCCCCATCCGGCTTTCATGGCGTCTGAGAAAATTTCCTTGAGCCGTTCAGTCAAGGGGCAGGCGGCTTTCAGCTCAGCCGCCCGTTCCAGGGCGAGGCGGATATCCTTATCCATGTGCTTAAGGGAGAAATGCGTGGAATAGTCGCCGGCCAGCATTTTTTCGATCTTCATGTCGGCCAGCACCGAATAGCCCGCGTTCATCTTGTAGGCCTCAATGAAGGTGGCCCTATCCAATCCGGCCTTCCCGGCAAAAACAAGCCCCTCGGTCATGGCCTCCATGAGATTGGCCAGCATCATGTTCATGATCAGCTTGGCATCGGCGGCCGTTCCAACGGGCCCGAAGTGAAAACACTTCTGGCCAATCTGAAGCAGTAACGGCTCCATGCGGGCCACCAGATCCTTGTCGCCGCCCACATAGAACACGAGCTTGCCAGCCTCCGCACCGCCCTTGCTTCCGGTAAAGGGAACCTCCAGAAATTCGCCACCGGCACCCTGAATCTGGCGGGCCGCACGCTGATTATCAGCAGGACCCACCGTACTGGCATTCATGACAACTTTTCCCTTAAGCGAAACACGGGTAAGGCCCAGCGGGCCCTCCGTGACGGAAATCAATGCGGGCGGATCGGCAACAACGACTATGATCACGTCCGACTCCGAAGCTACAGCCGCGGGTGACTCAACCAATGGAAAGCCTGCCTCTTTGGCATGAGACGCGGTCCGGTTCCACCCGATAACGCGATGGCCTGCCTTCTGCCACCCCTTCCCCATCCGGGATCCGATAATTCCGCAACCGATAATTCCGATGTTCATAATTGGATCCTTCACAAAAACGTGATTATAGCGAAATCCAGATCAATGACGAGCGCTTAACTCGGACAGCGCTTAACTCGGACCCGAATCCTCGAATTATCCTGTTCCTCATACTCCCTTCTGATATTCTGTCCCTCTTGTAACAGGAGAATCCGCATGCCGCTGACCAATAATGATACGCTGAGACGACTTCGCTATAACCTCAACCTGAATGACAATAAACTGGTCGAAATCTTCCGGCTCAGCCAATCTCCGCTGGATCGGGAGGTCATCCAGAACTTGCTCAAGCAGGAGGATGCAGAAGGGTTCATGGACTGTCCTGATGCCCACCTCTCGGCATTTCTCGATGGACTCATTATCAAGCGCCGCGGGAAACGCGAGACTGCGCCGCCAGCTCCCGTCAATCCCACGTCCAGCCTGAGCAACAATGATATTCTCAAAAAACTCCGCATCGCGCTCGAACTGAAAGAGGATGATGTTCTGGCCATCATGAAAAAATCAAAGCCCGATATCACCCGTTCGGAACTGGGCGCCCTGTTCCGGCAGAAGGACAACCGGAACTTCACACCCTGCGGAGACCAATTTCTACGAAACTTCATCAACGGCTTGAAGGATCTCTATAATCAGGAGATTTATGAGGGGAAGTGACGGACACGAGAGCCCAGCCCCGGAGCCTGTCGATCCCTCCTCCATGGATAGTCAACCGCATCGCCGTCGAGCGCGCTACCCCGGAAAAAACCCGAGCCGGTTCGCGGATAAATACAAGGAACTCGAGTCGGCCGATCATCCCGAAATGATCCGTAAACTTCTCGCGGCTGGCAAAACTCCTGCTGGCACACACCGCCCGATCATGGTCGCTGAAATCCTGCTGGCGTTGAATCCCCAATCCGGTGAGACGGCCGTGGATTGCACCCTGGGTTACGGTGGCCACGCCAGGGAGATACTCCCTTTGCTTCTACCTGCCGGGCGGCTGATCGGCTTGGATGTCGATCCGATCGAACTCCCGAAAACAGAAGCCCGGTTGCAAGCCCTTGGATTTGGATCCGGATCATTCCGTGCGTACCGCAGCAACTTCGCCGGCCTCCCGAAAATTCTCGCAACCGAAGGCCTCACCGGCGTGGACCTGATCCTCGCAGATCTGGGCGTCTCATCCATGCAGATAGACGATCCGGCGCGCGGGTTTTCAGTGAAACGGGATGGCCCGCTCGACATGCGAATGAACCCGCAGCGGGGGCAATCGGCCTCCGATCTGATTCAAGGAATCAGTCCTGAAAAGCTGGCGCGTTTGCTGGCGGATAATTCCGACGAGCCTCATGCCAGAGCCTTGGCAGGCGCCCTTGCCGGATGTCGTTTCGACACCACCCTATCGCTGGGCGACGCCGCCCGCAAGGCTCTCCCTCAATCCGTCGCCGAAGCGGATCGCGTCAAATCCATCCGCCGCCTTTTTCAGGCCCTCCGTATCGCCGTCAACGAGGAATTGGTCGCGCTCGATCAGTTCCTGCGCGTACTTCCAGAATGCCTCAATTCCAGCGGCCGTGTTGTCCTCCTGACCTTTCACTCAGGCGAAGACCGGCGGGTAAAGAAAGCCTTCGAGGCCGGACGGCGTAACGACACCTACCGCGTCATCGCGGACGATCCGATCCGCCCAAGCCCCTCTGAAATCTTCGCCAACCCCCGCTCAAGCTCCGCCAAACTTCGCTGGGCGGTAAGACAATGATTATTTTAGTCTCACTCTTGAGACACATTGACCCCACCCTGTCTCATTGAATGTCGCACAATTAGCTCGAAATTCAATACATGACTATTTTTGTCCTGTTTTCGGACAATTAGCGGTTTTGGCACAGAAGTGGCTACGTAACCTGAAAACTTCAGAGAGAGACAGACACTCATGAGACCCATATATTCCTTAACGGGTGCGTTTGAAGAAACACGGCGAACTCTGGCAACAGCCTCGGTGATCTTGATTTTGACGGTGGCTCAGCCACGTCGGGCACACAGTGAAGCCTCAACCGATGCCAAATTCATGTATTATCAGGAGGATAAGGGTCGCATACAGGTTCTCGCACCCACGGTGATGCGTCAGATTGAAACCGACTCCGGGTGGACCATCAAGCTCGACGGGATCTATAACGCCATTTCAGGCGCCACGCCCACTGGCGCCCCCCCGGTTCAACGGGCCCAAGTTCAATCGTACGTCGCCCCCACAAGCAGCGGATCGGGGTCGAGCCCGACTGCAACACCGACCTCAAGCCCGGCACCTGTGAAATCAAACCACGAAGATGAGCACGAGAATGACTCCCTCTTGGGGTCGTTAATGAATCGTTTAGGCATGTCAAAATCGCATTTCTCAGCAGCCACGGGAGCCACTCCAACGGTTTCGCCTGTGTCGACCACCCCCGCCACCACATCGCCTTCCACGACACCGGCTCCAGCATCATCCGGAGGTTCCTCAAGCACCCAGGCGAGCAGCCCGTCAACCACCACCTCATCCCCCTCGTCCAGTTCAGAAATTCCTCTGGTGAATTTCAGCGACACACGCTGGGCATTTAACATCGGGCTTTCAAAGAAAGTGGGACAACATACCCCAGGCGCCCAATTCTCCTTCAGTCAGGAATCGGACTACCAGTCCACCGGAGTCAGCCTCCAGGATGCCATTGATTTCAACAAGAAGAACACCACCCTGACTCTCGGCGGTGCCCTGACTCACGACTCCCTGAACCCTGCCAATGGCCGGGACAGCGCAACCAAGGATACTGTGGATGCGCTCCTCGGAATCACTCAAGTCCTGACGCCAACCACGCTCCTTACTGCCAATATTGCGGTGGGACAAGTCACAGGCTTTATCAGTGACCCCTACAAGGTCGTAGAATTGAACGGCGCTCTCACCTATGAAAAACGACCGGAAAGCAAAACCAAGGAAATCATCTATGTGGGCATTAACCAGTTCATCACACCGCTTGATGCCGCGATTGAACTGGGAGTGCGTCATTACGGCGACAGTTTCGGGATCAGCGCCGAAACAGTCATGCTGGCCTGGTACCAGAAGCTGGGCGAGCATTTCGTCCTGAGCCCATCCTTCCGCTATTACAACCAGACCGCGGCGAATTTCTACTCGGTCCGGTTCTCAGGCTCTCCTGAGTTTTACAGTTCAGATTACCGCGAATCGGGATTAACAGGCACCTCCTTCGGGCTCAAACTCATCTGGATGCCCACTTCGCGATTCAGCCTGGACGCCGGGGTTGAACGCTATCAGCAGAAAGGAAGCGATGGCGTGACGGATCCCGGAATGTATCCTTCCGCAACCCTTTTCATCGTAGGAGCGCACTGGGCGTTATGAACAGGAAACTCATATGACAGGGCAAGACTATTCCAGGCATTCTTTTGAGGCCATGGGCACCATCTGTCAGGTGCAGTTCCAGGCAAACTCTCATGCCGCTGGCGAGACCTTCAAAAACACGGTTTCCGCCTGGGTTATGGATTTTGAACAGCAGTTCTCCCGATTCATCCCCACAAGCCTCATCTCGCGAATCAACGACGCAGCAGGGCATACATGGGTCGATATTGATTCTGAAGCGGAAAGCCTGTTTTCGCTTTGCGACTGGTTCCATTGGTCGACAAAGGGAGTGTTCGATCCGGCCCTGCTTCCCGTGATTAGACTCTGGGATTATCATATCCCCCACACAAGCCTGCCCACCGATCGTGCGGTTAAAGATGCCCTTGCCCAAAGCGGGTGGAAACATCTGCAACGGAGGAAGGGCGGGGTTTTCCTTCCGGAACAGGGGATGGGATTGGACATAGGCGGAATCGGCAAGGAATACGCCGTAGACCGGGTGTTTGAAATGGCTGGAACGTTCGGAATCCGGAACATTCTTGTGAACTTCGGGCAGGATCTGCGGGTGCAGGGCGTGCCCCCCGAGGGAGGTCCCTGGCGGATCGGGCTTGAGGATCCCGGGGATACTGGACTGTGCTGGGCGGGGGTCGCCGTCCACAACCGCGCCGTAACAACGTCCGGTGACTATGTACGCCATGTCACCATCAACGGCGAACGGTTCGGGCATATTCTCGACCCCCGCTCCGGCCTTCCCGTGAAAAACGGGTGCAAGGCCGTCAGCGTCATTGCCCCCACCTGTACAGAGGCCGGCATCCTCTCCACCACGGCATTTATCATGGGCGGAAGCGATGGGATCCAATTTCTGGACGGCTATTACCAGGCGGAAGGCTGTATCCGGGAGGAAAACAAACACTATAGTACAAGGAGATTCAATGAATACCTCATTCGGGATTAAGTGGGTTGGAATTTTACTACTGGGTACCGCAACGGCCTGGTCGGGTTGGAATACCGGGACGGCCCTGCCGGATCTTTTCACGTTTAAACTGGAAGGAACAATCCCTTCGCTTTCCGGAAAAGTGGTTCTGGTTGATTTCTGGGCTTCCTGGTGCGGCCCTTGCAAAGCCTCCTTCCCGGCGCTCGACTCGCTCCAAAAAGACTACGGCACCCGGGGGCTTGTCATCCTGGCGGTCAATCAGGATAAAACCGGTGAGGCGATGAAAACCTTTCTTGCCGAACACCCTGTCACCTTCACGGCACTGCGCGATCCGGAAAACAAGCTGGTAGCGACAGCCGATGTCGCCTCTATGCCTTCATCCTATCTCGTGGATCGAACTGGGAAAATCCGTTTTCTTCACCGCGGCTTCCACGGGGAGAAAACGATGGAACAATACAGGAAAGAAATCGAAATCCTTCTCCAGGAGAAGGTGGGAGGCTCAAAATGAAAATCGGCTTTCTGATACTGGGGATCGTGGTCATGGCGCTTGCCACCCTCACCGGGTGCAGCACAGTACAACCCTGGGAACGGGGCACCCTATCGGACTACACGATGAGATCGGACCGGGATCCCGGGACGGATTCCTTCCGCGAGCATGTCTACTTTACCCGTGAAGCCGCCGCCGGCGGCCGCGGCGTGGGGGGCGGCGGATGCGGATGCAACTGACCGCCCATCGCTACCGCCTCAAGTAAAGCACAACTTTACAACATCCCTGAAAGATTGGACAAAATGAGGCTTTAAACCCTTGCGGATGTGCGCGGGGAGTTCATCGAAATCCTTTTTGTTTTCAGCGGGAAAGATGAGATCCACCACGCCGGCCCGTTTGGCGGCAATGGTCTTTTCCTTCAGCCCGCCGATGGGCAGGACAAATCCGGTGAGCGTCAGCTCACCGGTCATGGCGTAGTGGGCTCGGATGGGCTTGTTCAATGCCAGGGAATACAAGGCTGTGGCCATCGTGATTCCGGCGGACGGACCATCCTTGGGCGTGGCGCCTGCAGGCACATGCAGGTGCACAAAATTCTTTTCAAAGAACTCCTTCGCCCCGGCGACTCCGTTCAGGAGGGATCGCACATACGTGTAGGCGATTTCCGATGATTCCACCATGACGCTACCCAGTTGTCCCGTCTGCTTGAATCCCGCGTTCTTGGCCTCAACCCGAGTCGCCTCGACATACAGGGTGGATCCGCCAAGGGACGTCCACGCCAATCCCATGACAACGCCAACCCGCGGCTTCTTGTAGGGATCTGTTTCAGAGAACAACCGTTTCCCGACAAACTCAGTCAACGTCTTGAGCGTCACGGTCACCCGCTTGGTTTTGTTCTCCACAATCTGTTTTGCCGCCTTGCGGCAGATCTTCTTGATGTGGTTTTCAAGCCCGCGCACCCCGGGTTCCCGGGCATACCCGTCAATTATTTCCCGTAACGCCGCGTCATTGATTTCAAGCTGCTTGGGCGTCATCCCATGGGCTTTCAATTGCTTGGGTATCAGGAATTTCCGGGCAATCTGAACTTTCTCCTCCAGGATGTACCCGGCCAACTTGATCACCTCCATGCGATCGAGCAATGGCGCGGGGATCGTATCGAGCTGATTGGCCGTGCAGATAAACAGCACATTCGACAGATCGAACCGGACATCCAGATAGTGGTCCAGAAAGTCCTTGTTCTGCTCGGGATCCAGCACTTCCAGAAGGGCTGACGCCGGGTCACCGTGGTAGCTCGCGCCGATCTTATCCACCTCATCAAGCATGATCACCGGGTTCTGGGTCTTGCAGACCTTGATGGCCTGGAGGAATTTCCCCGGCATGGCACCGATGTAGGTCCGGCGATGCCCCTTGATCTCGGCCTCATCACGCATTCCCCCGACGGAAAACCGATAAAATTGCCGCCCGATACTCCGTGCAATAGACTGACCGATGGAAGTCTTGCCCACCCCGGGCGGTCCGACAAAACAGATAATTGATCCGGAAATATTTCCCTTGAGGATGCCTACAGACAGGAATTCAAGGATCCGGTCTTTCACATCTTCCAGACCATAGTGATCGTTGTTCAGAATGCCGTTGGCCTTCTTGATGTCATAACTATCCTTGCTGAACACTCCCCAGGGCAGGGAGGTCAACCAATCCACATAATTCCGACTGACCGTGAATTCCGGAGAATGCGGCTCCATGATGCCGAGTTTGTTCATTTCCTCGGTGATCCGTTCATTCGCCTCGGGAGTCAGCGTCAGTTTGGCCAACCGCTCCTTGAACTCGTCCAGCTCGGTCTCTTTGCCCTCTTTCACGAGGCCCAGTTCCTTTTTGATCGCCTTGAGCTGCTCGCGCAGGAAGAAATCATGCTGCTGCTTGGAGACCTTATCCTCGATGCTCTTATTGATCCTCACCTGGATACGGGAGATGTCGATTTCCTTCCGGAGCAGGAGCAACACTTTTTCGATCCGGCTCCGGATACTGAACGCCTCCAGAACATCCTGGAGATCCTTTCCTGGGGCAGTGGTCATGGCCGCAGCAAAATCCGCCAGGCGCCCCGGCTCCTTGATATTCGACCGGCTTAGAAAAAGATTAAGTTCCTCCTTGAAAAGCGGATTCAGCTGAAGCAGTTCCTTGATGGCCGTGATGATGGAAAGCGAATAGGCGCGAAGCTCATCATTTTCAGACATTTCCGTCTCGACAACATAATCGACGTGAACCACGACATGCGGGTCTTCGCTCACCACCTTGACAATTTTGAAGCGCTCCAAAACGCCAACCATGATCTGGATTGGCCCTTCACCAGAAGGCTGGCTGGTCTGGAGAATTTCGGCGATGACACCCACCGTATAAAGGTCCTCTGCTTTCCGGGGAATATGGCGCTCCTCGCTGTCGCCGCCATTTCGAGCCAGAACCAAACCGATGAATTTCGAAGACGACGCGGCCGTGGCAGTGAGCATGGCCTTCAGCGCGTCATCATCCACGCTCAACGGAACCATCATTTTCGGAAACAGCGGCCGGTTCAGCAGCGGCAGGATAGGCAGGGTATTGGGAAACACAAACCGGGCAGGAACAATCGTCTTATTATCCGTCTTTTCGGATTTCTCCTGCCCCATCACCTCGACATCCGTCTCTTTTTTTGAGTCCACCATAAGTCACGCTCCCTCATCATTCCGTCCTTGCCGCCTGATAGTACGAGGAATCGACTATGGAATTCAAGACTCGAGAGTAATGTGAAGATTGTAATGTGGCACTCACACGGAGGAAAGGCTTAGTAAAGACTCTCTGTGAAGGACAGGATTCAAGTCCCAACTTGAAATTCATCTCAAGCCCTGCTATAGGGCTTGAGATGAATTCACAAGTCACCCTGAAAGACGTTGCCAGGACTGCCGGAGTCTCGGAAACAACAGTCTCCCTGGTCGTCAATGGGAAAGCTTCCCAGCGCGGAATCATTCCCTCCACTCAGGCACGCGTCATGGCCGCCATCCAGCAATTGGGATATCAACCTGATCTGACAAGCCGAAGTCGGGCACTCCATCAGGGCGCGCCGCGTATGGCGGCGCGCCCTGATGAAATCTCAAATGGAAGATCTCGGATTGAAGAGAGCGCGCCAGCACCAATCCAGCAACAGATTGGGCTCGTGCTTTCCGCCGCCAGTCAGGCCGACTCTTTGACGCTTGTCCCCATTCAGGAGTCAGCTCTCCTCGCGGAAGGGTATCACCTGAATATCGCCGTCATCCCGGCTGATCCAACGTCGGCCCGGGAACGGATCAACCGGTTGCGTGGTGAGAGTTCCGTCGGAATCATCGCCTGCCCCAGCGTTTACACCGCTGTGACGGCAACAGTGGCCGGGGCTTGCCCAGTAATCGTGTTGTGGCAAGACGCGGCGAAGGCGATGCTGGCCGCGCTACGGCCAAATCAAAGCCCGGCAGCTACACAGGCACCTACACCGACACCCACTCCTTCACTGGTACCCGCGCCGCCGCCGCCAGTGGTCACACCTATCAATCCAGTCACACCCAGCCCGGCAGTGGTCACACCGACCGTAGTGCCACCCCCGTCATCCGTTATTGCGAAGGCGCCAGTACCGGAAGTTGTCGAAGAACCGATAAGGGTCACTACACCGGTAGTGACGCCAGAGCCCATCGTGATACCCGAACCGGTCATGGCTGAAGAACCCCCACCGGCCTCGAAAACTGTCACAGTTGAAACTCCTGCCCTGGAGACACCACCAATCTCGCCACCGCTACAGGACGTCATTGAGGAACCAACACCGACTCCCATCGTGGTTGAGGAGCCGTCACCGGTCACATCTCTGGAGCCAGAGATACAGGAAGCCCCGCCCGCCGCGACCGTGACAACGCCTGAACCCATCCCAGAACCAGAGCCGGTAATCGCAGAAACACCCGCCGTCATACCCGAGGCGGTTCCTGAACCGGTCGTGATCGAAGAACCACCACCGGCCCCGGAACCTGTGCCAGAACCCGCGTCGGTCATCGTCGAGCCACCCGCAACCGAACCGACAGCGGAACCCATCGCCGTTGAAATACCGGTGTCAGAGACCCCATCGCCCCAACCCGAACCGGATCCCGTCCCGGTCCCTGCCGAAGTTCTCCCCGAACCAATCATCATCCCGACACCCCTGGCAGAACCGGTTGAAGAAACAACCGAAGCGGCGGCACCGGTCGTAGAAGAGACTACATCACCAGACGGCATTGCGCCGCCAGCAGAGACAACTGAAGCTCAACCCATCGAGTCTCAGCCATAATTTTTCTCAAGCCCTTTTTATGGGCTTGAGAAGAATTTTACCAGGCCGACAAAAGCCGCTTTCCGGCTCATAATTCCGATGTTTCCAGACGCTGCTTTAGCGCACGCCACTTTGGGCAAAGCCTCTCCAATTCGGCATAGAAGCCCTTATCGTGGCGTGGATGTTTAAGATGGCAAACTTCATGAGTGATCACGTAGTCGATGCAGAGGGCCGGGGCGCGAACCAATTCCGGATTCAGATACATCCGCCCGTCAGAGTGTGTACTGCCCCATCGTTTGGGCATAGCGAGTAGATGCAATGTGGGATCTGGCAAACCACGCGTGACGCACCATGCCCGCCATTTCCCCAGTCGCCGCTCAAATTGATCTTTTGCCCGACCCCGCATCCACCCCGCGAGCAGGGCGGCTATCGCGCTACTGGTCAAGGATGGCGAACTGATGTGCAGATAGGCCCCTCGCAACTTAACACCCGGACTGTTGACTTTGGAGACTTTCAAACGATATTGCCGCCCCAGATAGCGATGGGTCGCCCCGTTGCAATACCGCCGTACCGGCCGATCCACCCGCAGAGCCATAAAAAGGCGACGCTGACGCATGATCCATCCGGACCGTTTCTGAATCTTGGCCTGTATCTCGGGAATGCCGGCGGTCAAGGGGGCAACCACCTCTACCGCACCATTCGGCAACACACTGATCGCCAATGTACGCCGCCGACTTCGCTTCAAGAAGCACTGCCCAATGACCGTGGAAATCCTTTTCATCTAAACATCGTTCGGACGGTTTCGAGCAATCTGAAGACAGGATTCAATCAAGGCGTCCATTTGCTCCAGGGTAAGGGTGATCCCCTTGGCTTTCTGGAGTTCGAACAGAAAGTCGTCCATTTGATTCCGCATCCGGTTCTGGGCGTCCGGATTCTCCCGCCAACGGACCACCGCCTCATCCCGGATGATTTTCTCCAACTTTAAACTCATTTCCGCCCGGATCTGATCAATCACGACATCAACCGAGACTGACTTCGACCCATAGGAAGGAGACCCCTCTCGCACCACGGGAGCCAATTTTTCCGTAACCGCCCCATAGAGGGCCTGGGCAAAATCATTGCCATCGAGGGCAGACGGCATATCCGACTTCCGCCGATCCCGCACACGCTCCATGATCTCCTTCACCTTGGCCAGATACTGGGCCTCTGTGATTCGCTGCTGCTTGTATTCGGCAATCGTCTGCTCCAAAAGCAGGGAAAATTTGCGATAGAAAAAAGGATCTTCCTCCATCTTCTCGGTAATCGTTTTCTTGGTCCGATTGGCAATAATGTCGGCCTTGGCCCTCGGGGACCGCGCTTTGTCTACTTCCGCCTCAAAAGCCTCCCGTTCAAAGATATTCACGGGTTCTACAACCTGAATGACCTCATCCGCCTGCACGTAGGTCGCAAGCATCTTCTGGATTTGTGCCTCATAGTCGCGGTAGTCGATCTCTTCGGCATAGCGGATCTTCACGGAAGCACGCAACTTCTGGAAAAACACAGCATCCCGCTTATAACGCTCGACCATGTCATCCGGCGTGACGGTCACCCACTGGATGCTAGAAAGTCCCATCCGCAGAACCCGAAAGAACTTGGACAGTTTGGTGTAGAACTCCTCCCGCCGTTCCGGTTTTTCCAGAGACAACTCAAAAGCTTCCTCATCTTTCTTATTGATGATATCGCGGAACAGATCCCAAATCGAATCATGGTGTTTCGGCAGTTCCTTGAGGGCTTCCGTAAGATCGGTCAGTGTCCCCTCCAAGTCCGCCTCATCGAATTTGCCTTCCAAAGCACTGTACAACTCCAAGGCATCATGCAACTGCGTGACCACGCCATAGTAGTCGATGATATATCCGAAATCCTTGCCGGCGTGCAACCGGTTGACGCGGGCAATGGCCTGCAGCAGGGTATGTTCCTTTAGGTTTCGGGCAATATAGAGCACTACGTTGCGAGGAGCGTCGAAGCCGGTGAGCAGTTTATCCACCACGATGACCAGTTCAGGGGTATCACCCTTTTTGAACGCATTGATGATCTGGCGGTTGTATTCCTTTTCGGAGCCATACTTCTCCATCATCGTTTTCCAGAATCGCTCGACACTTTCCTCCTTGATGACCATCATCCCGTCATCACCTTCAATTTCCTGGGGACCGGATATGACGACCTCACTGGTGATCTTTCCGAATTGATCGAAGAAACGCTTCAGAATCAGGGCTTCCTTTTTACCTGAGGCGGTCAACTGCCCCTTAAATCCCGTTCCCGCCCACTGCGATGAAAAGTGCTGCGAAATATCCCAGGCGATCAGATACAGGCGGCTTTCCAGGCGGTTGAGCTCATCGCGCGACGCAAACTTACGCTTGAGGTCGGTCTTCTGTTCTGGCGTCAGTCCCTTGCACATAGCCTCAAACATCTGATCCACGGCCTTCTTGTTCACATTCTGCATGATGTGGCGGCCTTCGTAGAGAAGCGGAACAACGGCTTCATCGGCCACGGCGTCGCGAATCGTGTAGGCCGGTTCGATAAAGCCCCCAAATTTCAGCGCCGTGTTCTTCTCCGTCTTCATCAGCGGAGTCCCGGTGAACCCGATAAAGCAGGCGTTTGGCAAAGCCTTTCGCATCCGGATATTCGCCTCCCCGTACTGGCTACGATGGCTTTCGTCCACCAAGACAAAGATGTCGTCATCTTCATTCTTAAAAGTATCGGCAATATTGGCAGCCGCCCTGAACTTGTCGATCACCGTGGTAATGACCGACACGCGCTCATTCTTGAGCAACTCCTGAAGATTCTTTCCGGTCTTAGCCATACGCGGCTCCTTGCCGCACTGGTGGAAGGTCTTCCATATCTGTTCATCGAGGTCAACGCGGTCTGTAACGATGACAATCCGGGGATTCTTGATCTGGTCATCCAGCGCCAGGGCTTTCCCCAGCAGCACCATGACCAATGACTTGCCCGAGCCCTGGGTCTGCCAGATCACGCCACCTTTTCGGCGCCCTTCCGTATCACGCTGATGCACCCGCTCCAAAGTCTTGCGGATGGCGAAATATTGCTGATACCGCGCCACCTTTTTTACTGCTCCACCCTCATCATACAGCACAAATTGTCGAGCGAGCTCGATCAACCGCTCCGGACGGCATAATGCCCAGATCAACCGATCCTGTTCCGTCGGCTCCCGATCCTGGACGGCCATTTCTTCAAATGCCTGCTTGGCGTAGGAAAAGGCGCCCTTAAAGAGCTTCTCATGCTCCTCACGCCGCACGGGGCCATTGATGGCGGATCGCACCTCAGCATCCACATCACGCATCTCACGCCACTTCGCCCAGAACTTGATGGATGTGCCGGTGGTGGCATAACTTCCCTCATTCTTATTCAAGGCCAGAACAAGCTGGGTATAGAGGAAGAGATGCGGAATCTCGTCATTCTGCCAATTCCGGATCGATTGTTTGATCGCTTGTTCGAGTGAATGCTTCTCCTCCGGCCGCTTGCACTCGATCACCACAAACGGGATACCGTTGACGAAACACACTATGTCCGGCCGCCGCGTCTCCCTGCTCCCAGTCCGCTCCACCTCGAATTCCGAGGTGACATGAAAGGTATTATTCCGGGGATTGGCCCAATCGATAAAGCGCAGTGTATACCCCTTGGTCACCCCGTCTATAGTCTGATCCAGGCTCTTGCCCAAAGTCAGTAAGTCATAAACCTTCTCACTTGTGCGTACCAACCCATCAAACGGCACATCCCGTAGCGCTTCAATGGCCTTGGCGATGTTCTCATCCGAGAACGGCACCGTTTGCCCCTTAAACGTAATGGCATTCAACCGCTTCAATTGTTTGGTGAGCACGGACTCCAGCAAAACATAGCGCAGCTTGGCCCTCCGTTCGGAATAGACCTCTTCCGGGCTAAGGTATGTATAACCCAGCTGCTGAAGCAAACGAACTGCTGGTATCTGGCTGATGTGCGATTCTTGGAATGAGGGAGTAGTCATTTTATTACACCTAACTGCAGAACTCGATGGAAACCGATGGAACAAGCATCCAAATCTTCCGTTTGTCTTGATGATCTCGCCAGTTTCATTTATATTTTTCTCAAATCATGAGTAATAGCACTATTGCCATTCCCAGATTTCGTTTCCACGAGCCCCAAAACAACCTCCCTGCAATGAATGCCCGCATGCCCTCGCCGGAAGACCGTTTTACCCAGGCTTTTGCGAGAGCCTATCTTGCGCAAAAAGCACGAATTCACAAACATTCCAATAAAATGAGCCTTGCGCTTGTGCAGGAGATCCCTGTCAATGGCTATGGCATTACAGATTTGTTGGCAATCGCCTGGACGAGTCTTCCCCAAGAGACTTTTCCGTCGGTTGAGGCTTTTGCCGCAGTTGTAAAACCGACCTGTCGCGCGTTTGAGATGAAACTCTTCAACTGGCAGAAGGCACTCAGCCAGGCATCTCGCTATCGCAATTTTGCCCATCAGGCAATTGTTGTCCTGCCGCCGAATGCTTGCGACAATGCCATCAACGCCCTGGATACGTTTATACGCGTACGCGTAGGTCTCTGGAGTTTTGATCCAGAAACCGGATGTATCAGAACTATATTTACTCCAAGATGCCATCGGCCCCGTTCCTCACGTTATTGGCTTCAGTCAATTGAGAAAGCCTCTCAGACGCCTAGGTCAGTTCTGCCCATTTGCGAAAAAGGCTGATTCCGTCACGCATCGCTTCCAGGTGCTCGTAATGCGCCTCAACTCCGCTGGTAAACCCAGATTCAGCGATTCTACTCCAATACCCTACAGCCTTTGTAATGCGACCTTCAATGGTGGCCAGATCAGAGGTAATATCATCCGTACAACACTCGGCGCACAACTTGTTAAGCGCCGCCCAAGTCTGAATCGACTCTTGTGGTCTGGTAGTTTCCCCTTCATAATACTTGTCAGATGGAAGCCCATTACTCACAAGGGGGAGAACGCTACTATAATTGTCATAGTCGGTTTGCTTGATACGTGCCAGAAGTGCATTGCTTACATATCTTATCAGTGGCGCACTACCTCCTTGTGCCGCTGGTTTGATATATCTCCCCATGGAAAATTGCCTCAGACTGGATGCCCAGCCGCTAGCCCCGGCATAAGCTCCACAGGCACCAAGGAGGGGACTGAGCAAATCCGAACATCCATTAATGACTTTGAATCCATTAATCGACAACACGTAGTTAATCAACATCCACCCAGCGATAACATGATCATGGTAGATGTCGGAGCGAATATGGCGCCCATCTTCATCCACAGCCCCGCTTCCAATTAACACATAAAAACCATCTGGCGGCGTACTTAATGCGGTTAAAGCTCCAAGCAGATCATCAAACGGCGCGCCGGATGCCAACACATCTCTACTCAGGACTAGAGAGGCAAACACAGGCTTGTCCGTCACGTCCATCGTTTTGGCCACAAGTTTCGCTTGGCCAATGAAATTCAAGGCAATACCGGCATCAATGGAGTCGGCGCTCTCAATATAAATATTGGGGGCCACCAGTCCTGACAGGTGTTCAAACCGAAGCTGGCTCTCGAACGCACTGCGAATGACGGGCTGGATCGCCGTGCCTGTGATCAGCGTGGAACGTCGTGGTGCTGAAAAATAGTCCCATTCCTCAAGAGATCCGAGCTTTGCATTCGGTTTGCCGATGGAAGAAGTCGCATAAAACTCAGGATCCAGCAACAACTCCCCTTCGTGAGGAAGAAGGCTGTCTGCTTTTTCCGTAAATTTTTCAGGATGTCGATACCGAGCACTTAAAACGGCTCCATCGATTACTTTATCTGACAAACCCTGCTCCAGTTTCTCCCCAGGACCGTAACCATCTTGTGCAAATATTTTCATTGTTGAACCTCCTGTAGATCATGACAAAGCAAATCGGTCCGGGCGTAACGTAGAGCCGGATTCTTTTTGATGCAGCGATCGATAATACGACAAAATTGCAAGGGTAGGTCTCCTCGGTGATTCTCCAAGGGCTCAGGTCTTTCCTTCATAATCCGATAAATAGTAGCATAATCATTCTCAGGCTTCGGAGCGAATGGGTGCAGCCCCGACGCCAATTCATAGATAGAGAGCGCCGCAGAGTACAGATCACATCTAAAATCCATCACATCCTTGTAATCAGGCGACAGAAGTTCCGGCGCCATATAGCGGAGCGTTCCGGGGGGCGTCGCCCCCTGCGTGAGTTCTGTTCCGTGAACTTTGTAAGCGATGCCCATGTCGAGAATCACATAGGGGCGTTCTGCAATACCCGTGACCATAATATTGGCCGGCTTGATGTCACGGTGTAGATACTGAATTCGGATCATCTCCTCAATTACATCTACCAGAAAGGTAAATACAGCCATCAGCGTCGTAAGATCGGGCTGTGGCTGTTTTCCAACACCTTCAACCAGGGGCTGACCCGGGAGAAACTCCTCGCTATAGATCAGGTACGTGCAGGAACCAAGCGTAACCAATTTTGGCGCGAGGCTACCGAGTTTAACGATGGAGGGGGACCGGCATAAACGAAGAGCGGCAATCTCCCGCTGAGCTCGAGCCACAAGTTGGGCAATCTGCTCAGGCGCAAGACCATCAGATTCCGAAGGGATATATATGGCCTTGATCGCTTCAACTTTACCTACGCCGTTTACGGCACGGAAAACAACCTTGAAACCACCTGATGCTACATACGAAAGCTCGGCACAATCAGGGAGCAGCAATTTGATCTGCTCGGTATTTGGGATCGGAATTCTCATTACCTATGCCTCCTTATGAATACGATTATGCTTTTGAAAAAGTGTCATGGCTTCACCCTTACCTGCCCAGTCAACAACTGTTGCATCAGGCCGCGCTTTTGTTGATCGAGGGCGTCGCGCTTGGCATGAAGCATACTGAGTTCTTCGGCGAATATCTCAAATAGTTTGCCGAGTTTAGTTTGTTCTATCTCTGGCGGAACCGGCACTTTGACCCTGAAAAAGTTGTCAGGAGTTAAGTTAAGTAAACCGTCATTGCGAACACCAGAGTTAATTAGGCGTTGGAGCTGACGATTAAGTCCACCGGCAAGAAAGAAATGTTTATAGAAGAGCGGCGAATGAATTTGCGCTTTGAGTCGGAAAGAAATCCAGACATTTGGGACAGCTCCTTCTTCAAACTCTTCAAGGCGGTAGATACAACCCTGTGGGTAGCGGTCAGAATTGCCCTTATTGTAGGCAAATTCACCTTTCCGCAGATGCACATAGTTCTCAATGTTCCGTCCAGCAATTACCCGACTGAACTTTTTTCGCTGATCAACAAATCCTTTTCCAGCAGTAATACTAAGAACATGCGGGGGCGTTCCTACAACTGATTGCTCCACTCGCTCAAAGACGTCAGGGAATTGCCTCAATGTCCATTTCCCCTCAAACCCCTTGAACCGCTTCTTTCCCGTTAGAAGTTGTTGCATAAGAGCCTGCTTGCGACGTTCTTTGGCAGCGATCAGGGTGTCGAGCTTTTCTAAAGCCTTGTCCCAAGTAGTGAGGATGTCGGCGATCATGCATTGTTCGGGGAAAGGCGGGAACGGTATTTCGATATCACGAATACGCCCAACGCTCAATGTCCTTAATCCGCTAGATGTCATGCTTTGGGATTGTACCGCTGCTTGTCCCACAGCTGAATTGAAGAAGGCATTGAGATAATGTGGTGAAATCAACTTTTGATCGACTCGTATTCTGATTACATGATTCTGATGTACACATTCTTTGAATTCGCCATGGTAAAGAGCCGTCCGGCC
This sequence comes from bacterium, assembly GCA_037134355.1. Lineage (GTDB taxonomy): Bacteria > Verrucomicrobiota > Kiritimatiellia > CAIKKV01 > CAITUY01 > JAABPW01. The sequence goes on from JBAXMJ010000024.1 coordinate 18,694, forward strand.
AACTTGATCGGCACTTCCGTTGCCTTCGATAATCAGGATATCCAACGGTTCGAGCCTCCATCGCTGTAATTCGTGCGGCGTGACTTCAAAGAATCTCGGATCACCCGTCAAAATGCGATTCCGCTGAACGTGCGCGACAGTCAAATACCTGACAGGATTGGCTCCGGGCTCTCGGTGCGGCCCTTTCTGGATGCCGCCACAAACGTCGGCGAGGTCGTACACTTTTTTTGATGACCATCCCTTTGGCAATTTCATCGCCGCCCCCCATTTGACAAGGCTTTGGACTGCGGGGCATTGGGACCGCTTTCTTTAGCGAGACTAGGCCGGCCTGCAACGCTATGCGTGGCATTGCGGGCAGGCTCGCGTCTTACCGACCGCCGAGGCGGCCTTCCGAAAAGCGGCGTCGAGCCGCAGCATTCCAAAGTGTTGACCCTCTTCTTCACAGGCTTCGCATGCTCATTCTTCTGTTCCGAATCCCACATTTCGCGGTAGGCGTTGATGTATTCTGCCGTGGCGGCGGGGTTTATAAAGAAGTAGTGGCGACAGAGTTTTTTGTAAAGTTGGAGAATAGGTTCATAGCCGCAGAAATCGAGCAGGCCGTCGAGGGTGTGTTCGATGTGAATGGTATCGCGACTGCTGGAACGCAGGATGTCATCCACGATTGGGGTGTATGCCAGTACGGCTTCTTGATTCAAGGACTGAAGTCTCTTGGCTAGCACCAGGATTGATTTAAAGGTTTCGGTCACTTCAGCACCTCCCAATGACCACCTCTTTGAGGGCCGACATGTCTCAATCGTCCCTCTTTCACTAGCTTGGAACTCGCCATTTCAACCGCACGCTTTGAGCGCCTAATTTCGACAGCTACTTGGGCCAGCGTCATTTCAGGATAGCGCACCAGAAGCTCGAGAATTTTCACCGAAGCTTTAACCGAAGTTTTAACCGAAGCTTCGGTGGAACCGGGACGTATGATTCCCTCCGCAGATGATGGTCTTCCGAAGCTGACAATGAATAGGTCGGCGATTTCCTTGAATTTCACTTTGGGTTCATTTCGCAAGATAAGCGGCATCCCTCGTCCCCATGCTTCCACCATTTGTATGCGCCGAAACATCTCACAGATGAGCGGATTGCGCCGTTTGGAAACATGACCACGCCGAAGGTCTTTGACCGTAAGTCCCCCAAACAAACCGCCTGGATTCCGGATTTCAACGCGATCTTTGAAAATCGCCACCTGCACATAATCCGGGTCGCGGTAGTCGCGATGGCAAAAGGCGTTAATAATGGCTTCGCGCAAAGCCTCTACTGACACCTCCGGCACATCCACCCGGTACAACCCATTGAGCCGCATACCGATGTGAATGTTCTTAAGAACAAATCGCTGCGCCTCTTCGATCAATTCAAGAATGTCACCTTGGCTATCGTGGCGGTCAATAATCATCGCGCTGTCGGTCGTCCCGAACACCGCGCAGCGAAGCTCCATCGGTGCCGACTTGGCAAAGAACAGTGATGCTGCGTTCAGCAACTTCCCGGATTTGATAAGACCAAGCTTTTCGACCGCATTGGCTGGAGTATCCCAACTGAGCCCGGCTCGCTCAACAAAACGCTTTAACTTTTCAACGTCGAGATCCGCAACACTCATCCCGCAAATTCGATTATCCCAACGCAGCAGCTCACTATTTTTCGAAAGGATCAGTTTTTCCAGCGCTTTGACACTTAATTGCCGGTCTTCATCCGCCACGCGCATATAGGCGCGGCCATGGGCAAAATACGGCGCCTCATGCCCCTCAAACGCAACTTTGATGCAAGACTGCCCATCAACGGACTCTAGCGTAACATGGGGATAGATCTTGGGCTCAATATGAGCGGCGATGGCTTGCGAGACATCGCGCAAAGTCTTTTCGTTTATTTCCAGCCCAACCCCTTTGCCGTCATTGCGAACACCAAACCACAGTTCACCACGGCCATGTTTATTGAGAATGGCGGAAATGGAGCCAAGCCCGGCTGTAAGTTCAGCCAGACTTTTCTTCAGTTCTGTGGTTTCCGTTTCTTTCACTTTTTTCCTTGCTCCAGACGGGCTAAGTTTGAATGAGTGGTGAGTGTCTGCATCTGGCGGATGGCGATTTGATTAAGCCGCTTGAGCCGTTCGCCCTGGGGCAGTCCCATATGGATAAACTCGGCATTCATGCCTTCGATGTTGGCCATTACAAGCAATTGCTCAATGGCCGCGTAGTCGCGCATATTGCCTTCCAAGTCGGGATTGGCCGCCCGCCACTCCCTGGCCGTCTGGCCGAAAAGTGCGACATTCAATACGTCTGCTTCGTTGGCATACATGAAACCGATCTGTTCAGGAGTCAGAGCGGCAGGAATGAGGTGCGCCTTAATGGCATCGGTGTGAATGTGATAATTCAACTTCGCCAGAGTTCGATTCAGGTTCCAGGCAAGCGACAGGCGGCGGTTTTCATCCTCCTTGAGACGGCGGAACTCTTTGATCAGGTAAAGTTTGAATTCTGACGATATCCAAGAGGCAAATTCAAAGGCTATATCCTGGTGGGCGAAGGTGCCCCCATACCTGCCTGACTTCGACACGATACCTATGGCGCTTGTGGCTTCAATCCACCGCTGCGGCGACAGAAGAAAGTAATTGCTCCCGGCCTCCGTTTTAAACCTCTCGAATTCGAGAGGTTTAAAACCAGGGTTGCTTAATTCTTCCCATAAACCAAGGAATTCTATAGTACTCCGGCTTCGCATCCAGTTATTAATAATCGCAAAAGCATCCTTTGGGTTTCGATATTTGGCGATGTCGGTCAGGGAGATGTAGTCCGCTCCGTGCTGAGCAACGATGGCTACGTCCGTGCCATGTACATTGATCGCAGCCTTGTTGTCTTTTGCCATGCTCATACTCCTCTACCCCTTGCGGCTTCCGAGGGCGTCATGCTCAGCTTCTAATTGTGGCGAATTTGCCATAATTAAGGCTGGGCAATAACCGGACTCACTGGTAACCATTTTTCCCACTTGGGAAAAATGGTTCTCCCCCTTGATCCCGGCATTCCAGAACCCTTCTGTGAAAATTTGTGAAATCCGCAGATTCACAGCCCTAACTCCTTCAAATACCCATCCATCTTCGCCCGCACAGTGACAAGTTCCTTCTCCAGTCCGGCGATCTCCTTCTTCACGGCCGCAAGATCAATCTCCTCTTCTTCCTCGAATGTATCCACGTAGCGGGGAATGTTGAGGTTGAAGTCGTTGTCGGCCAGCTCCTGCGTCGTGGCACGGTAGGCGTATTTCTCCACCGTCTCAAACTTGCGGTAGGCTCGAACGATCTTATCGAGATGCTCCTCGGTTAGGATATTCTGGTTCTTGGCATCCTTATACTCACGGGAGGCATCAATAAAGAGGACATCTCCATGGGTCTTGCCTTTATTGAACAGCAGGATGGCGGCAGGAATACCGGTGCCGAAGAACAGATTGGCAGGCAGTCCTATAACGGCTTCCAGCAAGTTCTCCTCGATAAATTTCTGCCGGATCCGACCCTCCGCGCCACCCCGGAAGAGTACACCGTGAGGAACCACGACCCCCACCCGACCAGTACCCTCTCGGGCCGTTTCGATCATGTGGGTAATAAAGGCATAATCCCCTTTAGACTTGGGCGGAAAACCGCGATGATAGCGGTGATACGGATCAGCCGCAGCCTCCTCAATTCCCCACTTCTCGAGAGAAAACGGCGGATTGGCGACCACAATATCGAATTTCATCAACTGGTCATGCTCGACCAAACGCGGATTGCGCAGGGTATCGCCCCACTCGATCCGGAAACTGTCCATGCCATGAAGGAACATGTTCATCCGGCAGAGTGCATGCGTGGTGCCATTACTCTCCTGACCGAAAAGGGCGAAATTGCGATCATCGGCCTGACGGCCCACCTTGATGAGCAACGATCCGGATCCACACGCAGGATCACAAATGGTGTTCCCCTTCTTGGGTGCCAGTAAACGCGCAAGCAGGGTTGAAACCTGGCCCGGGGTATAGAATTCCCCCGCTTTCTTGCCGGCATCGGAAGCAAAGCGCTCTAGTAGGTATTCATAGACATTTCCGATCACATCTTCTTCCCCCACCACGGAAGGGCGCAAATCAATACGCGGATCATTGAAATCCTCTAGCAGGTGTTTCAGGCGGGCATTGCGGTCTTTTGTCTGACCCAACTTATTTTCAGAATTGAAGCTGACCTCACGAAAGACACCCTCTAGTTTCTCCTTGTTCGCTTCTTCAATCGCCCCCAAGGCCACATCAATCCGCTCCCCAATGTCAGCCTTATTCCGATGCTCATAGAGGCTTTTGAAGTCGCATTCCGCCGGCAACTGGAAGCGCTCACGGGAGAGACGGCGCTCAACCCGTTGCACATCCCCCTTGAATTCCTTCAGGTAACGGTCACGATGATCGCTCCAGACATCGGAGATGTATTTCAGGAACACCATGACGAGGATGTAGTTCTTATAGTCGGCCGGGTCCAGAACACCACGAAACGTGTCACAGGCGCGCCAGGCAACATCATTGATTTGGCTTTGGTCAATCTTCTTCATTTACTTGTTCCTTCGGTTGAATTTCAAACTGATGGGTTGCTGCCTGTGAAAGAAGGGCTTTGGCGAAGCTCCAGTTGAGAGCAGCCAGACGTTCCTCGATAACCCTCACCTTCAAAGCCAACCCCGCCGCCTCCACGATTATTTGCTGCACCTCCAGCGAAGGCAGCGGTATCTCCATATCTGCCAAGTCGCTCCGTTGGATTATCGGAACATACGACCCTTTACGTCGCCCCTCGAAATACCGCGCCGCCAGATCTGATCGAAGAAACCAAGCAAGGTATTCTGGCAGCACCCGGGAAACATCGGGACTCACAACGAAAAATTGCGCCCCCACCAAAGTGCGCGGCACATCAAGTCGATAGACTAGCGCCGTCGTTCGCCCTCCCCGGTTTGGAAATAGCACATCCCCAGACTGGAGAAACAAATCCTCTTTTATCGCGTCATTCGGCTCAATGCGAATGAGCTCACTCGTAAGCAACTCGCCATCCTGAGAAATATCCCCTATTCGAACCAAATGGCACGATCCAGAAGGAACAGGCCGAGTCGCATCCCGCCCGCGCAGGGTAGCACCCATGCGAATATCCGCTATCGCACTGAGCCGAATGTTATTTTTTTCTGCCGTTCTCATACTTCGGCGATCAATATATACCCCGTATGAAGAAAGTCAATAACTTTATCAGTTTTATTTTTGCACACTAACTAATCATGCGCATTGTATGTGGCAAATACATTCTCTTTTGCATGGATGCGAGAAAATATCACTGCAATTTAAGAAAACGACCCTAGAACGCCCCCATCAGCAACGTGGTGAAGCTGACGACGGGGGAAGTTTCGCGGTAGTCGTCGACGGTGGTGCGGAACTCGTTGACGGCGGATTTGACGTCATTATAGAGGGTTTCGTCGTTGACCAGTTTGCCTAGAAGGCCTTCCCCGCGCTCTATCTTCCCGGAGATTTGCTTAAGCGAAATCGCCGTCGTAGAGATATCGTTATAGAGCTGATCATCTTTGGCCAGCAATTTCCCGAGTGTTCCTTCACCCTTGTTCAGCCGGTCGCTAATGTCCCTCAAGTTTGCCGCCACGGCGGCGACATTGGTGTAAACGGAATCGTCGGAGATCAGTTTCCCGAGCGTCCCCTCACCCTTGCTGATCTTGTCGGTAATCTCCTGAACCCTGGCGACCACACCCCGGATTTCCTTCGCCACGCTCTGGAATTCGTTGTAGACCCCCTCGTCATTCACCAGCTTCCCAATCGTTCCCTCGCCACGGCTGATCTTTCCGGAGATATCCTTGATGGACGCCACCGACTGCTCCAGATTGGTCAGGATCCCGCCCTGATTCATGGAAAGGCGGATTTCGTGAACCGCCTCAGCCGCCTCGGCCATCAGATCGAACGGCTTCGTCCCCTGCGGCATCACGTCAAGCGGAAGCGGGGGTGCCTGCTCTGAGCCGACCCTCACTTCCATGTTCCGGCCGCCCAGGATGGAGGTGCTGATCACGGTGATCTTATAGTCGGTCTTCAACGTGAGCGAGGAGTCAAGCATTGACAGCACCCGGACTTTGCCCTCAATCAACTTCAGAGACTTCACCTTGCCGATCGTCATACCGCGCTGCACAACATTGTCGTCCTTGCGCAGGCCCATCACATCCTCAAACTCGACTTCCAACGGGAATTTCTTCTCAAAGAAACTGGCACGACCCAGCACAATGGTAAAGTAAGCCAGCGCCAGAAGAACCATGAACATAAAGGTTCCGACGATCAGCTCCATGGTCATCTCTCGGTCAACACTGCTCTGTTTCATAAGCCTTTTTTCTCCCATTCACCCCGGACGGTGATAAATTGCGATTCCAGAAATTGCTGAACTTCATCGACCTGTGATTTAACAAAGTCGCCCGGCGTGGCCAGCTCCACGATCTTTCCGCCCGTCAACATGGCAATCCGGGTCCCAATGGACAACGCGCTGTGCAGGTCATGCGTCACCACCACACTCGTCACACCCAACTCATTCTTGAGGTGGTCAATCAGCCGGTCGATCATTCGGGACGAAACCGGATCCAGCCCCGACGTGGGCTCATCGTAAAGAATAATCTGGGGATCCATGACAATCGCGCGGGCCAGTCCCACGCGTTTCCGCATTCCTCCGGAAATCTCGGAGGGATACTTCACCATATCCTTCTCCAGCCCCACCATGGTCAACTTCTCCATCACCTTCGCCTCAATCTCGTCCTCGGATAATTTTGTTTTCTCCCGGAGCGGAAGGGCCACATTCTCGGCCACATTGAGCCATTCCAGAAGCGCGCCCCCCTGGAACAGAACGCCAAACTTGTCGCGGATCCGTTCCAAATCCTTCCCCGCCGCCTCGCTGACTACATCGCCATCCACCACGACCCGCCCCTCATCCGGGGTCATCAGGCGGATCATGTGCTTGAGGGTGACACTCTTCCCGGTTCCCGACGGCCCGACCACAAAAAGCGTCTCGCCCCGGCGGACCTCCAGATTCACACCGTCAAGAATACGGCGCTCGCCAAGAATCTTGGTGATATTTTCAAGCTTGATCATACGTAGAAAAACCTCGTGATCATGTACCCCACGATCAAAATGGTCAGGAACGACAAAATCACCGTGCGCCGCGTGGCGTTCCCCACCCCTACCGCTCCCTGTGTCGTGGCGAACCCCTGGTGGCAGGCAATAATGACGATAATAATGCCGAAAAGAAACGCCTTGAGCATCCCCACGAAAAGATCCTTGTTGTCGGCAAACCGGGTGGCATTGTCGATATACGCCGACCACGGCACATTGAGCTGGGTCATCCCCACAATCCCTCCTCCGACCACCCCCATGATGCAGCTGTAAAATGAGAGGAACGGCGTCATGATGGCCATGGCCACCAGCCTCGGCATGACCAGGAACCGCACCGGATTGATGGACATCAATTCCAGGGCGGCAATTTCCTCCGACACCACCATCGTCCCCATCTGGGCAGCAATCGACGAGCCCACACTGGCGGCAAGAATCAAGCCGGTCATGAACGGCCCCATTTCACGCAACATGGAAACCATAACAGCGGCTCCGATGTAGACCTCCTGCCCGAACCGGCGCATTTCAATGCCCGTCTGAAGGGCCAGAATCATACCCGTAAATGAAGCCACCACAGTGATTACGGCAAGGCTCTTGATTCCGCCTGTGAACATCTGGCGCAGGACTTCCACCCGATTGCGGCGCTTGAACAAATGGCGCATGCACAGAATCGCCTCAAACAGAAGCAACATCGCCCGCCCGGCTTCACGACAAACACCGAGGACTTGACGCCCTGCCTTCCCCCGCCAGTCCGTAGGCGGCGGAAAATATCTTGGTTCACGCGTTATTATGGCTGTGTCCTCCACCGGAAAAAGTACAGCGCACGCCAACTTTTTCCCGTCTCATTCCGCTCGTATCCTAACAAACCTTTCAAAAATTCCCATCCCCGTTGTGTGTCTCCTGCCCTGTCATGCGACCATGACGCCAGAGGGAACACCGAGCCGTGCGCTGGCCCGTTCGTCCGGCTGCCCCACCGGGCCAGCCCCCAGAGCATTTCACTTTCAACACCCACCGGAGTCCGCTCCAACTGGTAAAGCGTCCACAAGGGCGACAGATTCCGCTCAATCGGCGCGGTGTCATGAAACGGCCAGAGATCCAGAACACGCACCCGCTTCAGGCCTGACTCCGCCCGCTCATAGGAAACCAGGGGCCAGACACTGACATACCGGCTGACCACATT
>JBAXMJ010000025.1:0-26835 GCA_037134355.1 bacterium
CAAGCCCCACCTTCCAGGCAGTAACCGCCAATGAACTGGCACTGGGGGCGGCTGGGCGTTTCATGATTCTGGGCGGAACCCAGTTGGTTTTCGTGGCCGGGACCGTGACAAATGTCCTCGATGGCGACATCGGGCGACCGTGAGTTGTTGATTTTTGAACTTTGGTGAAAACATTTTTTCAGCGAGGGGAGATACAATGAAAAACCTGTTCACAATCTTGGGGATGTTGGCGGTGGCCGGCGCAGTCTACGCGGCGCCCTGGGCACAAACCTATTCGCTCCAGGGCGCAACGGTCGCTGTGACCAATCAGCAGATCAACAGTGTGTGGATGCCGGAGGTTGTCTTGTGGAAGTTTGCGGCGGCAACGAATGCCGCCCTGACGGTCTCCCGGGTGAGCCAGGGAAACACCTACCTGATTGGCAGTCTCTCTGTGACGAATGCGAGCACGGTCGTCTGGATATCGGAGGCGGACTACCCGTTTGAGTACGGGGATGTCCTGAAGTTGTCCAGCACGGTGACCAACGGGCAGGTCCAGGTTATCAGGAAAGGGAACTGACGTGAAATACGCGGCGTTGATTTTTGGCGGACTGATTCTGGCGTCGATCCTCTGTTTTGCGGAGGCCGGGAAGAAGGCAAGGCCGGAGCACTGGGTGATTGACGGGGCCCCGGCGGAATCGGCAAGCGATACGTCGTATTTGGGGTGGCTGACCAACCTGCCGATCCGGGCTGGTGAGAATATCAAGGTGACCTCGACTCCGACGGGCACCGTAGTGGCGGCGTCCATGGGAAATGTGACGAACCATTATGGGTGGATCCCGGCCGACTACCTCTACACCTGCCCCACGGAGAACCTGACCAACTCAAATGGCGGGGCGGTCTTCACCAAGCATGACAAAACAAAGACCGAATTCGCCGGGCCGATCTCATGCCCGGCGCCCTTGGGTTACTCTTCGAACGTGACTTTCCAATGGTACACCTACCACTCCAAGACCGGTACCTACGCCATGGCCTGTCGGTGGCGGGAGGGCGGCTTGAAAGCCTGGACATGCGCGACCAGCGGATTGTTCGAGGCCAGTACCACCCTCACCAACCTTTCGACGGCGACCCTCACGGCTTATGCCCCTGCCCCTGACAGCGGGCTGATTGAGATGGAGTACTGGGTTGTGCCGACGAATGCGCCCGGCGGCGGGACTGCCGGCGGCTACGGGTATGTCCGGGGAATGAAGATTGAGTTTTGGGCAAAATATTAGGAGGGCGTGCTGTGATAGGGAAATTTGAAGCCATAGTAGCGGGCGGCGCGGCGCTGGGGGCAACCACGGCGGCCGCCCTGCCCGATTCGGAGAGCCTCGACGCGATCGGGCGCTGGCCGCTGGTGGCCATCCTGGGCGCCGTGTGCTGTTTCTGCGTCTGGATCATTTACTGCCAGGGGTGCCAGTTCGGGAAGCGACTGGACAAGTTGTCGGACGCCATCATGAGACTGGCGGCCAACCTGAAAGAGCGGCCGTGCATCCGGCACAAGGAGAACGATTGAGGAAATTATGAAGGATGAATTATGAATGATGAACAGGACAAGAAAAGGACGTGCGGGTGTTCATGCAAGCGAAAGACGGCCCAGGCGACCCCAGGCGGGGCGACCGAGGGCGGATTGGATCGAGCGACCGAGTATCACCGCATCATCGAATCCTTTGACGTTCTGAATGTGCCCCGCGATATCCAGGTGCTCGTCCGGGAGGCGCTGGACTCCAAGTCCTGGGATTGGTTTACAAAATGTGATGGTTGCACCTGCGTCTCCGAGATGTACTGGCCAACGAAGTACTTCCCGCCCTGCCTGCGGCATGACTTCGACTGGCAGACCGGTCACGGCGGGTGGGAAGCGAACGCCCGGTTCTACCGGATCCAGCGCGCCTACAGGATGTCGGCCCTGCAGGCCGGCACGCGGTTCGTCGGAGTGACGGCCGCGTGGTTCACCTGGTTCAAGTGGTGGCGGTGAGGATTGACGGGGTGATCTTCCAATACTCGGCTGCAACCGATTTCTTCACTAGGTTTCGATAGTGATTGAATAGCACATCGACCCGGGAATGCCCCATCTGAAGTGCCGTCTTCGGGGCATCCTCATTCTGGGCAAGCAGGTACGATCCAAAGGAATGGCGCATCACATCCTTTGACCAATCGACTTTGGGTTCCACCCGGACCTCCCGGAAGAGACGCCGGGAGAACCCTATCTTGCCGGATTTCTGAACATAGGGGGCCAGCCATTGCACCAAATTATCTGACATATCCACATAGCGCTGGCGGCGTTTCTTGGCGGTGGCGGGATGGACACGAATTGTCCGGGCCTCGAAATCAATATCCTTCCAATCCAGATTAACCAGTTCGTTTTCGGGCCGAAGTCCGGCGAAGTAACCGATGACCAGATAAGGGACAAGTTTTACCCGCTTGGCATGAGAATCCAGTTTCATGGCCGCCTTAAGCATCGCCTTGACCTGGGCCACTGTGTGAATAGTCGGCAACCCCTGATCCACCGTCACGGCCTCGATTGCACCCGCGGGATTATGTTCGGTGTACCGCCGTTTAACCGCATGGGTGAAAAGCCCTGAGATGGCGATGCGGTAAGCATTCCTTGTGCTGGGGATGTAGTCTTGGTCGTTCAACCAGCCTTCAACATCGGCAGTGCTGATCTCTGAAATACTCTGTTCGCCGAAAACCTTCTTGAAGGGGGTTAGTTTGCTCTTGGCGTCCCGAATTGTCCGGGGGCGCCTGCCTGCCTGATCCTTGGCTTTTATGTACTCTTCGTACACATCAGCCAACTTCCGGGATGCATCTGCGGTGCTGGTGTGCTTTTCATAGAACCGCAAAGCCCGGATGATTCTCGAGGTGTCACCATCCGTGATGGAGATTGCCTCAATGATGTGCTTCCGCTGGGTGTCGGATAGACTGGAAAGTCGGGCAAACAAGCCTGCTCTTTCTTCGACCTTCCGACCGGCAAGGACTTCCAAAAATTCAGTTCTCTTGATTGCGGCCCAGTCACGAGCTTCTTGTTCCGTCGGGTAGAACTGCCGGAGGCGCTTAGCCGGGTCGAATTTGAAACCGCAATCCACCATCCATCTATTGCGGTCTGCCTGATGAATAACCTTAGGTTCCCAGTTCGCGCCCCGTTCCTTCCTGATTATCTTCTTTCTTGCCATGGTGGTGTCCTTTCCGTAACTTCCCGTAACTATCCAAATCAACCAGACCCCTTCATTTCTGAATCCAATTATGACACCTTATTGACACCTTTCAAGCAAATACTATTGTTTTATTGGTCTTTCTTGATTTTTACCACTTGATTTGTAATCAGCAGGTCGCGGGTTCGAGTCCCACAGCTGGCTCCACTTAAAAACCCCTGAAAACATTTAGTTTTATTGATGTTTAAGGGTACCTGTTCGTCATGAAAATCGCCTAAAATCAGGCGACATGTGTCATCACTTTGAAGCGGCAAGGAACTTTTTTGCCTGATCAGCAAAGACATGGGGCGCATGCTTGTCTAGAACCTTAAGTATGGCCAGACAGGCATCACGAATTTCCCATTGGGCACGACGATGACAGCGCACATCAAAGACATGGCGCCATTCACGAAAATTAGCAGAGACAACCATTTCGGTGGTGCAGGCGTTGGGCAGAACAAAACGAGCATCCTCATTTTTAAGCCCCTTGGCTTTCCACTTTTTATACATGGATCGAATCACCTCCATGTCGCTGTCAAATTCCGCCTTTTCAGCGTCGGGTACTGAGGGTGGGGTCACCCACTCGAAATTCCCCTCCGACACATAGCGCTGACTTTTCTGGGAGACAGCGAGCAGGCGGTGACGGACAAACTGATGAGTCATGGCGCGGGAAACCCCGCTGACCCGGAACGTGGCCGTAGCGTGCTCAAAAGGCGATTCGTGCCCCATAGCAATAAGCTTGGGGAGCAGTTCCCCGAGCTTTTCAGGAACCATCTTGTCCCCACTCTGGTAGCAAGTACGGGCTGCAATTTCGATAACCTGTTCAGGATCAGGTGTAATGGCAATCAGTTCAACCTTCATGTGGTTTTCCTTTACAGAGTTTGGCGTCCCTTGATCGCGCGGGAAAGGGTGACGGCATCGGAATACATCACCCCGCTGCCGACAGGGATCCCCGACGCCAGACGCGTGAGGCGAACCGGATGGGCTTTCAATAACTCGGCAATGTAATTCGCGGTGGCTTCGCTCTCAACATCGGTTCCAAGAGCCATGATGACTTCCTGAAAACCTTCCTTTTCCACACGCTGAATCAGGGCTTGAAGACGGAGGTCACCGGGCCCTTCTCCGTGCATCGGGGAGATGATTCCCATCAAGGCATGATACCGGCCCTTATAGGCACCGGTTCGTTCAAGGGCCACGATGTCACTGGGATCCTGGACCACGCAGACCACAGAGGCATCACGAGACGGGTTGGTGCAAAGTTTACAGGGCACCTCAGCTACCGTGGTGATGCTCCCGCACTGGGAGCAGAGACGGACATTCTCCTGGGCATCTCGAAGAGCCCCGCCCAGTTCTCGCATCACGCCATCGGGCTCCCACGCCAGACGGAACGCCATACGTTCCGCGGAACGCCGGCCGATACCGGGCAGTTTGCTAAGCGCCGCCGCAATGCGATCCAGGTACTCGAGTCCGTTCATGACTCCCGTTACCCCCCAAACATGCCGGGCAGTCCCATGCCAGCCGTAACCTTCGCCATTTCAGCGGAAGCCATCTCACGGCTTTTCCGGATGGCGCCATCCACCGCCGCCAGCACCATATCCTCGAGCAAATCCTTGTCGGCCGGATTAATCACTTTGGGGTCAATCTTAATGCCAACAACCCCGCCATCACCGGTCGCAGTTGCCGTCACCATGCCGCCGCCGCTTGAAAATTCAACCCGTTTCACGGCAAGCTGGGCCTGGATACGTTCCATATCCTTCTGCATCGTCTTGGCCTGCTGCATCATTTTCATCACATTCATAGCACACTCCTATTCTCGAATATCCACAATGCTTCCGTTAAAAAATTCAAGGGTCTTCCGGACCACCGGCTCCTGGTGCCAGTCCTGTCTCGTCTTCGAATGCGCCGCCGCACCCTCTGAAGACTTCGGCGCACCCGCCTTATCCACGGTATGGTCTGCCGGAACATCCGCAGCGCCCTCCCCCGTCATCAGCACACACTCCACATTCACGGGACGTTTCAGGAATTGAACCATGACCTTCTGGACAGCGGCGTGATAGGTGGGGATTTTAATCTGCTCCAGTTTTCGGGCAAACTGCGGGTCAAACCCGATTACCACCCGGCTCTTCTCCACCGCCAGCGGCCTCGCATCCAGCAGGGCGATACCGGCCATGGTCACCTCCCGCTTGACCCGCTCAACAATCTGATCGCGCCACTGCGCTGTCAGAGTGTCCAACTCGTTCGCAGCCGATTCCGGAGCCGCCTGTCGCACCGGAACAGGAGCCGGTTTCGAAACAGGAGCCGGAGCAGGCGGTCGTGGAGCATAGGAGGGGGCCGGGGACTCCCGGACCGCCTCCACACGTTTGACGACGGAAGCCGGGATCGTGCCGCCTCCCCCCACCGACTGACCTAATGCTTCAAGGCGCCTGATCAAGTCATCCACCGAAACCGTCGTCGCCCGGGCACACCGGATCAGCGAGGTTTCAACCAAGGTCCGGCGCGACAGGGAATAACGCATTCGATCCTCGGTTTGTGAAAGCACCTCTGCAATGCGCATCAGGCGTTCCGGCTCGGCCAGTTGAGCCTGTTGTTTGAGGCTTTCCACCTGAGGGGCAATGACATCCATTGTGGGTGCCGCCTCAGGCACGCAGAGGTAGATCAACAAGGTCCGGAAATGATCCAACAGCTCCAGGACGAGACGCTGCATATCCTTGCCCGCCGAGTCTAGTTCGGCGAGGGTCCGGACAATTTCCCCGACATCCCCCTTCAGGATTGCCGTGGCCAGCAACTCGAGCGTCTGGCGCGATACCAGTCCGAAAACTGCCAATACATCCGCCTCGGCAATGGTCTCGCCCCGGAAGGCGATGAGCTGGTCCAGAGCCGATTCTGCATCACGGAGCCCGCCTTCCGCGCCCCGTGCAATGGCCAGCGCGGCATCACTATCCAACGACACCTTCTCCTCGCGTGCGATCAGGTTGAGTCGTTCGATAATCAGGGCGACAGGAATCCGGCGCAAATCAAACCGTTGGCAACGGGAAACAATGGTCGGCAGCACCTTATGCGCCTCCGTGGTGGCGAAGAAAAACTTCACGTGAGCGGGTGGCTCTTCCAGGGTTTTCAACAGGGCATTAAATGCCGCCGTGGAGAGCATATGCACTTCGTCAATGATGTATATCTTATACTTCCCGTGGGTGGGGGCGAACTTCACATTATCCCGGAGTTCACGAACCTGCTCCACGCTGTTGTTTGAGGCCCCGTCGATTTCCTGCACATCCAGAGAGGTGCCGGCCGTGATCTCACGGCACGAATCACAGACATCGCAAGGGGTAATGGTGGGCCCTGTCGTGCAATTCAACGCCTTGGCAAAAAGACGGGCAAGAGAGGTCTTTCCGGTGCCCCGCGGCCCCACAAAAAGGTAGGCATGCGCGATCCGTTTTGCCGTGATGGCATTCTGGAGCGTCTGGGTGACATGATTCTGCCCCACCACGTCCGCAAACTGTTGCGGCCGCCATTTTCTCGCCAGCACTTCGTAGGCCATAAGACAGTCTCCACCGGAATTTCATACTGCCGCTGATACCGGTTCCCAATAAGCCGGTTTCCGGCTAAAGTCAGGAAAACTACGGCGCCCGAAAACATGGCATACCGTTGCACCCTTCCGGGCCTGGCGGGATTTTGCCGGCTTTCGTCGCATAGCCCCCAACCCTCACCGGTCCCCGGCTTAGTGGGAACCTGATATCAGCGCTGACACAACAGCCGCATAAGCTACCTGTCCCCGCCCACCCGATCAAGAGGTTTATCGACATGATTCTCGCATAAACTTCTTGCCGGAGACGCCTTGAAAGGCATAATACACGCCTTTCACCGCCCTGAGACGGCGGGCCCGTAGCTCAGTTGGTCAGAGCGGAGGACTCATAATCCTTTGGTCGCAGGTTCGAGCCCTGCCGGGCCCACACCCTCATCTGGTTCCGAAGAAGTTCGCCTTGATCCAGGACCAATTCAGGGTGATATGCAGCGCAACCATGATAACGATCAGACTGCCGCCAACCAGATGAGCCGCTTCAAAGACATCACGCGACATCAACCCATGCAATAGGCCTGTCAATACCTGGGTCAGCACAACACATCCAAGAACGGGATTCACAATTTTCAGCGCAAGGGTTTTTGTCATCAGTCTTTCCCGATCACTTTGCCCTTTTCACTCTTGCGGATAATCTCGGTGACCAGACGCTGGGACTCTGAGAGTGTGAGTTCCTTCTTGAATCCCGGCATAGCCAGTCCAAAGAAGATCCCCTTTTGAATGACTTTGACCATCGCTTCGTCCGCTGTGCCCTTGCGCCACGCCGGATCCGTAAGATTCTGTCCCTTGAGTTTCTTTCCAGCAGCGCTTTGAGCGGCACCATCCGGACCATGACACCCGGCGCAATATTGCGAATAAAACAGGCGCAAATCCCTACCCGCAGGCTCCTGAGCCTGTACAGGCATAATCCAGACGCCAAGCAGCAGTACGGATAATGCCCCGACACCTCCTGCGATCGAATTGAAATCAAGACGGTTTCGTGGTTGTTTCATAGGTCTTCCTTTTTTTTAAATGATGCAGGGTGAAGTAGGTCGAGGCAAGTTTAAAGTACGTTGGATGATATCGCTCCTGCCTCTGCTTGACCAAACCTTGGTTAATCAATAAGTTACCGAGATCATGCTTTCAGTCGTACTCAACTGTGTTAGCAAAATCTTCGGATCGCTCTCCCTGAACCGGGCACTGGCATTAGGCAGCGCCATCGGCTGGTTCTATGGAATCGTCATCCGACACCATCGCCGGGATGCAAAGGAAGCTCTTCAGCGCAGCCTTCCCGAAAAAAGTGATGCAGAACGCAAACGCCTTTTAAATCAGGTTTACAGGAACCTCGGCATGAATGCCGCGGAGGAAATGCGCATGCCAACTGTTACAGCGGCCTATCTTCAGGACTCTATCACCTGGGATAACGAGGCCCCCCTACGGGAAGTCCTTGCCGCCGGTGAAGGGGCCCTTGCCCTGACGGCCCATGTGGGAAACTTCGATCTACTTTGCACCATCGCGCCAAAATTCAACTACCCCACCACGATCATCACGAAAGCGATCAAAAACAAAGCCATCAACGATTGGTGGATGGCGGCCCGGAGCCGATTCGGCTTGAAGTTTCTTCCCGCCCATAATTCCTACCGGCAATGCCTGAGCGCCCTTCGTAAAAACGAAATTGTGGCCTTCATTCTTGATCAGAACATGATCAACACCGAGGGAATCTTTGTGGATTTCTTTGGCAAACCCGCCTGCACAAGTCCGGGACTCGCCTATATGTCGGCCCAGTCGGGTGCCGCCGTTGTTCCCATCTTCATGATCCGGCTTGAAAATGGGCGACATCGGGTCAAGGTAATGGCTCCTATCCCGCCGCCGCCTGACCGGAAACCCGAAACCATCAGCCACTACACCCAACTCTACACCAAGATCATCGAGGATGTGATTCGGGAGTATCCTGACCAATGGATCTGGGTTCATCGCCGCTGGAGAACGGTTCCGAAAACAGAAACCCCAAGTGCAGTCTCCCCATAATAACTATCCATAACAAAGATCACCACCCGCTTCGCTGGAGGAAACGGAGGAGGGCGAGTGAAGAGCAGAAATGTTGCGTGATTTTCCCGAATGGCGAGTACCCCATTCGGAAAAATCACGCAACGCCTCCCCGGAAGAAAGATCAAAGAGTCCCTGCACTACGCTAGCTCGGATTTTCTTCTTTTCTCTCTCGATCCCCTCCGTTTTCTCCAGCGAAGCGGGTGGTAATCTTCTTCTCTTTTTCGACAGCAGACCGGCTTCAGCAATCCGCATAATAGGGATAACGTGAGGGATCAAATTCGGGGAGACGGCGCTTCCAGCGCTTGTAGGTCCAAAGCCAGTGACCCGGATCGTCCCGGAGCTGATTTTCAAGATAACGGGTAATGCGGATCGTCACGTCTTCGGGTGTCATACCCTCCATGTCTTCCGGCAAAAGCAGTTCGCGGGTATGACAATGATAAACCCCTTTTTCGTTACTGGCGCAAAAGGCCATCAGGATAGGGACTTTCAACTTCAACGCCAGTCCTGCCGCCGCCGTGGAGACCGGAACGGGAACATCAAAGAAGGGAACGAAAACGCCACCTTCTGCAGGCAAGGTGTCCTGATCCAGCAGAAGCGCAATCGTTCCGCCTTCACGCAAAACCCGAACCAGGGAACGGAGCGCGCCTTCCCGGGGAATAATCCGCTGCCCGGACAATGTCCGCATCCGGTTGATCTCCGCATCAATCAGGGGGTTTTTCACAGGCTTGGCGACACTGGCAATCTTCGAGCCATGCTGAACTGTCAGCCAGCCCAGAATCTCCCAGTTTCCAAAATGCGCAGTTACAGCAATCGTGGCACCCTGCCGCATCCAGGGCCAATTGTCGTCATGAACAACCACCCAATCCGCCATGCGTTTTTCGCGATTCCGGGAAAACCAGAAATAGTCCAAGCCTGTCAGGACAAATGTAGAAAACGATTTCCGAACAAGATCCCGTTTTTCGTCCGCTGACAGTGAAGATCCGAAGGCCAGCTCCAGATTGGCCAAGGCGACACGCCGTTCCCGTCGGGCCACCAGCCATGCCAGACGACCCGAGAAGCGCGCCAAAGCCACGACAGACCGCCTGGAGAGGACGGGAATCAGGCGCCCGGCAAGATGAAATGCCAGAACTTCGAACCGGGCACGAATCCGGCGTCGCATCGACATGACGGGAAGATCAGTCATCGTTGAAAAAAAGGCCCGGAACATCACTGTTCCGGGCCTTCAGCAGTCTCTTAATCTTACTTGCCTTTGGGCGCTACAACCGGAATTACCGCGCCGACATTATTGACTTCAACCTGGGACAGGGGTGCCGTGGGTTCCGCCTGGCCGGACTTGCGAATATAGACCTCCACGCGACGGTTGACCGGATTTCCAGTCAAGGAATCATTCTTGGCCTTCGGACGACTGAACCCATATCCGACAGCAACCATTCTTGCGGGAGCGACATTCCACTTGGCCGCCAGATAGGTCAAGCACGCCTTGGCGCGGCGCTCGGAAAGCTGCAGGTTATAGTCCGCACGCGACAGTTTGCGCTTGTCAGCATGCCCCTCAATGCGAGCCGTGGCGCCGGGATCACGGGAAAGAACTTTTCCGATGATGTCGAGATCCTTGAAGTATTCCGCCTTGATGACGTCCTTGTTCCAGTCGAACTGAATATTCAGCTCAAACAACTGAAGGTCGTCAGCACCATGCCCGGCGCGGGGATCCGTATGATCCTCGATAACTTCATGGCCATCCGCCACACCACCGCCATCCGTATCGCGATTCAGGGGATCAGTCGTGTAGTTGAAAACCTCGGCACCATCCTTCAGTCCGTCAAAATCCGTGTCGGGATTGAGAGGATCCGTATGATACTTCCGGACTTCATCAAAATCACCGAGCTGATCGTGATCCGTGTCGGGATCAAGGGGATTCGTTCCCAACTTCGCTTCTTCATCATCGGTCAAGCCATCGGCATCGCTATCCTTGGGGCCGCCGGACACGAGGAAGTTAGGAGCAACATTGGCGCCGAAGACATAGCGCACACCGACTTCGGTTGTAGAGTTAGCCGTCCCCTTATTGCCACCGTCCCCGAAGGCGGCGCGATAGTCCGCACGAAGGCCCCAAGAATCGTTGATGTTGTAGATCACGCCCGCGCCGCCACGCAAGCCGAGCCCGAACTGATCATGATTCTTCATGTCATCCGTAAACCCGAGGGCCTGAACGCCAATGGCCAAATAGGTATCCACTCGTTTCCAGGGAGTCGGATGAAACAAGACATCTCCGACTAGTCCGTAGCCCGTGGTTTCGTCGACACCCGCCTCATCCTGAAGGCGATTGATACGAACCCAGCTTCCGTCCGGATTCTGATGATTGTAGTACTGAGCCTTCAGGATAGGTGCGATAAAAATACCGCCTTCAAGGCTCCACCAGTCATTCAGGTCATAACCCAACTTCACGGTTCCGATGAATCCATCCTTGGTGGGAAAATCCCCTTCCATGTCCATAAAGCCGGGTGATACGGAAATATTAAAAGGATGCCGGTCTCCTTTTTCTTCCGCTTGCACTGAAGACGCCTTCGTCAAAAACCCCATCGCCAGTCCGGCGACCATCGTAATCCTCAAAAACCGCCCGTATTTCATAATATATCCCTTTTCTCGTCTGATGAGTTTGATTGCCAACAAGCCAAACGCTGCTGACAGGTGGTTCATATCAAAACCAGCCCCCTAGGCAAATCAAAAAAGAAACCGGTGCAGGTTTCTAACTCAGGGGGTTTTGGCAGGCTCGACAGGCTTAGCGCCCTTTTCGTCGGTTTTTTTCCCGCCGCGAGGATTGGCTGCAAGTCGTTTCGCCTCCATGTGCTTCTGGGTCAGGGAGGTATCCTCGGGTAACCCTTCATCCCGCTGAAGGGTCTTAGGATTGGCAAGCCCCACCGTCACGAAAATAATCGTCTCCGTTTGTTTGCGCTGTTTATGAGTGTGAGTGAAAAGATATTTCCCAATAAGGGGAATATCCCCAAGCAGCGGAACCTTTTTAACCACATCACGTTCCTCTGTTTCGGTCAACCCGCCAATAGCGGCGGTTTTTCCACTCTCCAGACTGAAGGAAGTCTTGATAGTTTTTTCGGAGGTGATGGGATAGGTATTCTTGTCAGGAGCAGTCTTATTATCGAGAAAACGGCTGAGCGTCGGTACGATATTAACGCGAATAATACCCTGATTATTGATGGTCGGGGTAACATCCACGGTGATTCCGTACTGGAAGTAAGGCAATTTGTCATCCAACGCATAGGTAGTGGTGTTAGCCTGCCCCTGTTGCCCTGGCGTAACTGTCCCCTTTATATTCGGCTCCTTGTTCCCGATTTTGATATTCGCGGTCTCCTCATTGGCGACAATGATCTTGGGATTGGATACCACGCTGATGCCATTGATCTGCTGCAACGCACTCAACACCACCCGGAAATCATCAGCGCTCAGTACGGCTGTACGAACATCGGAGAGACTCTGTCCGGCAATCCGTTCCGACTCATGTGAGTAGTTGGCTGATTTTGCAATCGTATCGCTCAAGGTCAGAGTATTTCCGCCCGTGAGAACATCACTGGAACTTCGGTTGTCCGTTGCCCCGGAGCCCGTCGCCGGAGAAGTCGACTTTCCAGACGCTGCTGTATCACGTTCTTTTGAATCCACTGTTCCCAAACCTGTGCGTTGTCCGTTGAATTTGCTACGACTATCGGTAAGGCTCTGGCTCATAGTCTTCACTCCCACTCCGTACCCCTCCAACACCTGCCAGTTGATTCCCAAATCCTTGATGGCCTCATCGGTTAATTCCAGGAACTTGGCCTCGATATAGACTTGTTGACGAGGGAGGTCGATTTCCCCGATCACCTTGCGGATTTCATTAAGATTGGCCGCCGTGCTCCGGATCACCAACGCATTAGCATTGGGGAACGCCGAGACAATGCCATCCTTAACCAGCATCCGGGTGACAATAGTCGCCACATTGGATACCTGGGCATAATTTAGGAATATTGACTGAGCGACCATGGGATCCGCAGCGCCCGGCGGTTTTACCGTCACGCTATAGATCGATGAACCCGGCACTTTTTCAAGAACCATCAGGCTATACATATCCAAAATAGAATCCAACGCCGGTTTCCACTCAACATCCTGGAGGTTGACGGTCACTTTTCCCTGCAAATTGGTAGATGAGGCGATAATATTCGCACCGGAAATCTTGGTGAACAGCCGTACCACATCCTGCAAGGGGACATCATCCAAGGCCACGGAGATCAGGTTCTGTTTATCAGAAGACGGAAACAAGGCGACCGGCACCGTTTCCGTTACAATACTCGTGTTCGTTGCCGAGCCGGTGACAGACTCCGTGACCGCTCCTGTTAAAGTCTGAACTGGCTCGACGACAATAGGGACGGACGGGGCAACAGGACTCGCCGTCGAGGAGGGGGTCATATCGGCAGCCATTCCGCCAACTGCCGAAGCCACAGCTTCAGCCCCGCCTGACACCGGCACAGCCGCCACATCGGAAAGGGTTACAAATTCAGCCTCAGGAGTAAGCCCGATGCTGCGATATTCCGCCTGCACGGCCCTCAGGCCCAGAATCACAAAAATAACGATCCCGAAGCCCCATGAAACCTGTCGTTTGGTCATAGCGTCAACCCTTTCTTCTTCAATACCCGATCACCCGGTAAAACCTGTTCGAAATTCCCAATATCGTTGTGACTATATAATTCGTTATCACATCCAACCCCACAATATTTGAATCACCTGACAGTGTATACCAATGCAGCATCAGCGTGTCAGCATATTGCACGGCATAATTCCAGTTCATTACGGCTGAGAAATGACCATTTTGGCGGTCATGCCTATGTTGTCTTTGACCGTCACGGAATTGTCACCTGGGAGCTTCCGGGAATATACCACGGAAGATCCGGTCGTAGTATCCAACTCGCCCTTAAGAGGATTAGAAACAGACCAAATATAGGGCGCCACACCACCGGTCGCCTTAATGATCGCCATGGAGCCATTGGTAGCTAGCGAAGACAGAGAGGCGCTGATTGCCAAATCCGAGGAGGATCCGGTAATCTTGGCAATAGCCGCATGCCCTTCCCGGTCATAGGCGATCACATCATTGTTCCCGACCACTTTGGCGGTATACACGCCTTGTGCCCCGCTTTCGGAAATTGTTCCCTTTGAAGAATCCGCGACATCCCAGGTATACGGGGCCGTCCCACCATTGAAGGTAAAAACAGCAAGCCCATTCACCGTATTCACAACAGCGGAATTGGGCGTAATGCTCACGCCGCCAGAAGCGCCATCCCGGGGATCCGACACATAAGGATGGTTAACAAAGTAATTGTCCAATTCACTATCATCACCGGTACCGCTATCGCATCCGATCGGACCCACGCCCGCCAGAGCCGCCATTCCCATCGCAAACATCCATTTGCCCAGTGTATTAGCATTCATCGTTTATTGCTCCCGATCCTGTCGTGATTATTCCTGCCTGACATCCAGTTTTTGAAAAGACACTCCACCCTTGCCGATGCCCACAATTTTCCACCGGTATACGCGGTCTTCGTAAGTTACACTCACCACGTTGCCCTCCTCCACCAATCGTCCCGCAACCATGGCTAAAAACTTGGGTTGCCCGCTTGCCTTGTCGCGACCAATCAGGCTGATCCCGCGGATATCCAATTTTCGTTTCGCCTCATCCCACTGCGGAGTACGGGAGTGTTCAAGCATTACCGCCGCAATCGCCTGCGCAGACGATCCGCCCGCCTTGGCTTCCCCGGTTTTGTTAACAATTTTTGGAGTGTATCCGACCGGCCAAAAAGGATCCCGCACCCGAACGACCTGCGCAACAGCGGGTTCTTCAGCAAAAACCGTCTGCCCGGAAACAACTTGACCAGGAGCCAAAACCGACTCAGGCACAAGGGGCGGGTTGGGCTCCTGCCCCCACAGTCCGGACATCAAGAGACTGTTGACCGTAAATACAAGCATCACAAAAAGGAACCGGCTCATAATCCGCCCCCTTTCCCACCTTCTGTACTCGGCTCGATGGGCCACTCCATCCTCACCGTCAGCCGCTGCTTTTCCGGGCTGTCCGGCTGACATGAAATCCCGATTTCATTCACACAAAAAAACGGATTTCGAGCTTCCATCTTCTGGAGAAACTGAAAAATCGACTCAAAAGAGGCCTCGGCGTTCACCTGCACGACAAAGGACTTGAACTCCTGGAGCGACATGTTTTTCCCTTTGGCAGGAATGTTCACCACCCCTACCTCGCGGATTTCCTCGATTCGAACCCGAGTCGACCGGGCCATTGACTCGATCTGCTCGCTGACCCCGACCAGGTAGGATCCCAGAATGGGACGCAGAATGTTCTCGGCCCGGATCCGCGCCATCTGGCTTACAGCATCATCAGCCTCCCGCTGAATCGCCGGGGCATAATCGAGTTCCCGTTTGGCCTTCTTCAACTTCTCCCCGATTTCAACCAGGGATGACTGCATAGCGCGCCGGCTATCCAGTAGTGGCACAACACCCCACAGAATTCCGCCGATCAGAACGACCAAGCCCACCACCCCGCCCAGAGCAAACATGAGCATACGTTCATTTGTTGTGGCGGGCATTTTCATTCCAGGGCCCTCGGGACATATTTACAGATAATTTCAAAAATGCGATCCGTCTTGACCACCGGATCCTGCCGGAAGGCCCCGGGCGGAAGAACCGCCGACTCGACAACCCCTGAAAAGGGCGGTTGCTTGAAGGCGTCCAGAAATTGGACCACATTGACTTCGGAACGGGGGGCTTCTGTTTTCCCGGTAATCCTCATTTCAAAAACGCGGGCGGATACATTATTGGAAAGCGAAAGAACCATCTGGCTCACCCTTAACTCAGTCAACTGAATCACGGCGGGAACCGCAGGCAAAAGCGACTCAAGTTGTTTCCCCCAGGCAATCCGGGAATCCCGCCACCCCGTAATTTCATTCAGGGTCACATTCCTGTCAGCCAGCTCATTTCGAAGTTGAACTGCCGCCTTGTATTTCGACTCCGTTCGTTTCCAATCCTCTTCCACCAAATGAACCTGATTTTGAAGGGCGCGGAACCCCGCGTAAAACGAAAACACCCAGACCACGAGTAAGACCAAAACCGTGATGACCGACAGACGGATGACGAGTCCCATTGAAACGGGACTCGAGCTTCTCTGCTCCTCCGCTAATAAAAGGTTAACATGCATGACAGGTTATTGCCTCAACATTCCCAGAACTGCCCCAACGGCTGCAGAAAACCGGCCTTCCTGACCCTTTAACCGATCCGGAAAAGCTCCGGCTTGAATGACCAGTGCTTCAAAAGGGTTCCAGATCACAGGGAGCTGTCCCGTGGTGGTTTCAACTTCCTGCCTCCAAAGACGCAGTGAAACGCCCCCGCCGGTGGCATAAAGTTTCGCGATACGCGTGTTTTCGCGACGCTCCACATAATCCCACGCAATCGTCAGCTGCTGAAGAAAGTGCTCCATCGCCTGGTGCATAATCCTCGACACATCAAACGATCCATCGTTCAATATCCCCGCCGCCACGTCCTGATCCACGCCCAGGTTGTCCTGAAGTTTTTTCAGGATATTGACAGCCCCGAAATCAAATTTACGAATCAGAACCAATGATCCCTTGAAGAAAAACGAAACCAACGTGACTGCCGCCCCGAAATCAATCATCGCAACGCAATCGTCTGTGTGCAGGGTGCCCGGCCCCCGCTGATAGGCCGTCAAGCTCGCCAGACCCGAAACCTCAATCGAACAGGGTGCCGGAACGCCCTCAGGGAAAAGGCCGGACAACGCATGGGCAATCGGATTGGGAAGCCCAACGGCCAAAACCCTTGATTCAGCCCGCGTTTCCTGTATTAATTCATAGGCCACCCGGAAATCAGAATTGTTCCCGAGCCCCATAAGTTCGCCCACCTGATCATCCATGGATTTCTCAATGTGAGGCGGAAATGTCAACAGTTTGATAATCGAACCGGACCCCGAAGTAGCCAACGCCACATAACGGGACTTCAATCCCTTCGGCAACTGACTTGAAAAAGAAGGGACGGCACCTTGTGACGACAACACTATCGCGGGCAATATATCGGCGGCCACCAAGGTCGGATTTCCGTTGATACGCTTGATTCGAACCACTTTCGTGGCGGAGGATCCGACGTCCACGCCAAGGACATCGGAATAGTTCCTCTTGAAAACTTTTATGAGTTCGGACAGTTTTGTCATTCCGTAAACGCCATCCTATTTCAATGAACTCCCGACCGAATGATTATTAAAGCAGGTGCAATGCCAGCAATAAAGCAGAATGAGGGGAACTTCGCAAGCACCGGCTGCAATCGTGCAGCGATTCACATTGCGTGCACTCATAAAGATTGAAAACACACCGCATATTCTCAAATATGACAAATATTCCTGATAATGCTTTTATAGATTGAATGTTTTGGGTGTAATCGTGATATATACCCAGTGGGCACAAATTTTGCTTAATAAATTCAGGGGTAATGTGAAAACATATATAAAACCTTGTCAAAGTGCCTTCACCCTTGTTGAAGTGGTTATTGCAATGGCACTTGTTTCTCTGGTGTCTGCCGCCATGTTGATGGCTCTCACCAGAGGAAGCGCCCTGTGTTATTCTACAACACACCATTATGCGGGTTACAGTCTTTGTCGGGAGACCATTGAGCAAATGCGCGGGGCGAACTATGGAATGGTCATTGAGGATAACTTTCCGCCAACCAACATGTTATTGACCCATCTCGGGGGTACAGCCAGGATCCCGCTCATGTGTACCCGGTATATTACGAATGATATTGTCGAATTATCCAATCCCACGCGAAAGCAGGTGACGGTTGCCGTTTCCTGGGATTACCAGGGAAAACCCCAACTCGAAATCATGACCGGATTCATTTACTACAAATGAAAAATACCTTTTCATACAGTGGCTTTACCTTGATTGAACTCATGGTGGCGTCATCGGTGTCGTTACTTGTTACCTTGGCCATTTTTACCGTTTTCGCCATGGTCAATAAGATATCCTTCGGGGGAAATCGCCAAGTAAACTATAACGACATTGCCCGGAAGGCGCAGGGAAAGATTATTCAGATCATCGAGGATAGTCGCGCGTGTAGCGTTTCATCCCCCACCGTCCTGATCCTCACCCGCCCCACTGCCACAAGCCTGATTCAGGGAAGTTTGTCCTATATCGATGCCGACAATAACCGGGCCACCGTTAGCAATAATTACATTATCTACGATCCCGACATATCCGTGGCTGGGAACGAGGAAACCCTCTGCAATTATGTTGCCCCGATGGACGGCTCGAGCACAATTTTCACCATGCTCAACATCTCACCCGCCACTGTGGGCGTGACCATGCATGTCGGTGATGCCACAAATACGCCGGGTGCAAATTTCTTAAAAACCGGATATCAGGGGTTTGTGCTTCAGTTTTCCGCTACCCCGAGAAATCTGCAATGGTGGTATAATTTATAGCGGAATCTGTATCATTTAAGGAAGGACTATCATCATGAATGACCCAATGAACGAAGAAGGGGCGAAAAACTCCGGAAAATCGGGTGCCATTCTGATGGTTGCTCTTCTGGTCTGCTTTACAGCCGCCGTTTTGTGCGGTGCCTATGTGGCCTACACCATGAACAGTGCCTATCAGACACGACGAACCATCGACTACCGCAAAGCCCGCGCGATAGCGGACTCAGCCGTTGAATTTGGGACCATCCGATTGGCGGAAGTCATGGCGAATCAACCGATGTACCCCTGTCAGACAAATTATCTTCAGAATCTGGTCAATGCGATTACCTTCACCAATGCACTTGACGGCTATGTACTCACCCGGACGAATGGGCAGCCGGCCTTTCGAATTTCAGTGGCATCGGATGTCATTACCGGGGTCATCTCCAATGGATCCGCGTGTCGTGGAGCAGAAGGTGATTATCAATTTTTCACCATCACTGCCGGGGCACGAAATCCGCAAAGCGGAGTCACCGCCGTGTTGCAGAAGAAAGTTCAATTACTCGGAGTTTACCTGATTCGTTTTGGAGTTTTTTATGAGAATGACCTAGAAATCCAACCTGGGGCTACCATGACTTTTTCAGCGGGCCCTGTTCACTGCAATCATGACATGTATCTTGGAGGAACACTGACTCTAAATGATCGAGTGACGTCTCATGCGAATATCTATGCACGGCGTAAAGATCAAACCAATAGTCTGTCGAGTGAAGTGGCGATCAAAAATCAAGCTGGGGCGAATATTAAAATGCTAATGGGATCTACTTATGTTGATAGTGATTACTCCCTCTGGATGGGCGCATCCCTAAGCCGGTGGGATGGCCGGGTTCTTTCCCGCGCTCATGGCGTCCCTGAACTTCGCCCCCCCATCAACGCCACCGATGTGCCTTACACCATCATTCAGAGACCCATGACAACCAATCAGACCCTAGCCTCTTCAAAGCCATATTACATCTATACAAATTCAGTAACAGAGGACACCGAGGCCGAACGTTTTGTCACTCGCGCCTGTCTGAAACTGTTAGTGTCCAATACCACCGTATATGCTTGGGATGAGCACGACAATCTCATTTCAACCAATTCATATTTCACGAACGTTGTGTTGTCCGCCACAACCAATAATTACCAGGGAACGCTCTATCCTGGATTTACCAAAACCAACATGGACACTTATGTCATCACCACCAACACCCCAGGCTTCTACAATCTTGGCGTTTCCACCGCAAAAATCGGCACCAATCTGGTGACCTATACAAACCGATTTTATGATGCTCGCGAAAAAAGATATGTCACCCCGATCGACATCTATGTTGACCGGCTCTCTTCGGTCATTACAAATTTAATGTACGACATCAATAGTGATGGCTCAGGCGGCGTCGCCACCACGAACTCGCCCTGGCGTACCAATCTTGTGTTCATCACGTTTGCAACCAATGCCGTCTTCAACAATGGCCTACCGGTCGTTCGGTTAAGGAATGCGGAAAACATTGGCCTCGCTAGGGGGCTTTCAGTGATTTCGGACAAGCCTCTTTATGTGGAGGGAAATTTCAACCTCACCAATCGTTTTTCAACCAACAATCTGCCCTGCATGGTGGGAGCCGATGCCGTCACCCTCCTTTCTACTAATTGGCAGGACGCCCTGAGCTCCAACTATTCATGCGCCGCCCGTACTCCCGGAAATACAACTTATAACACCGTCATTATGACGGGAAATTCAGACACCATAAAAGGAAACTCAGCGGCAGGATATAACGGCGGGCTTGAAAACGTGTTGAGATTCCTGGAGGACTGGAGTACCGGCAGCAAAAAGGTCACCTATAATGGCTCCATCATCGATCTATGGACAAGCCGTATCGCCACAAACGCATGGATATCGCCCACCTCATACTATGGTGCGCCCGTTCGTACTTGGGCTTATGATCCAATTTTGCGTCATGCCGCACCACCGGGCATGACACGCGTTTATGGAATGGAAGAATTGGAATGGAAAGTCATCACATGGCAGGAGGCAGGATGGTAATGAAACACTACTCAAAAATGATAATCTTGATACTCGCCTTGGGTCAAACAGCCTTATCAGCCACTTCTGACAGGTTGTTTTACCGCCTTATGTCGGAAACCAACACGACTATCACAGGTTGGACTGCATCCGGCGATCTCACCTGGACGAATTCAGCGACCAATATCGCCTATACCATTCAAGCCACATCAGACCTTGGAACTGGCCTGACCAGCTTCTGGGGGGCCGTCGAAACAGGACTGGCAACGAACCTGATCATGACCAGCAAAGTCCCGAAACCCGACACCCCATTTCCTCCCACCAATTCTACTCTATTAATTCCTGCGGGAATTTTCTTGATGGGCGACAGTTATAATTTTGACTTTTTCGCATCAGACGTCCCCGCTCACCCGGTGCGAACGGGGGCTTTTTACATGGATCCCACCGAGGTAACCTTGGGAAAGTGGGATGAGGTTGTCAATTGGGCCACCAATAACGGCTATTCTTTTGAAGGAACCGCCACCGGAATTGACACTAATTACCCGATCACTAATGTTTCCTGGTATGACTGTATTAAATGGTGCAACGCCCGATCCCAAAAAGAAGGTTTTGAAGCCGTCTATTATTCCGATGAAACTCAGACCACCCTTTTCAAGGAGGGAACGAATGATTTAGGCGCGGCCAATGTAAATTGGAAGGGAAACGGTTACCGACTTCCTACCGAAGCGGAATGGGAGAAGGCGGCAAGAGGAGGTTTGACACAAAATTACTACCCTTGGGTAAGCCCCGGGCCAACAAATCCTGTATCAATATATCTTGACCCGACAAACGCTAACTATGATCTGACTGGAATTGGGACGGCTACAGCTGTCGCATTTTTTCAAAGCAATAACTTCAGCCTCTTTGACATGGCCGGGAATGCCAGAGAGTGGTGCTGGGATTGGTCAGCCAGTTACCAACCATCTTTTGAAATCGATCCTACCGGCCCAACGAACGGAATCCGTCGCGTGACCCGTGGAGGTTCTTACTATGATGATTGGTCTGCCTTGAGGTGTACAGCAAGAGATAATGCGGGGCTACCATTCACCACAGATGATCCGAGAGTCGGTTTCCGTTGTGTAAGATCTTGCCCTTAATGACAATGAAAATCTATCGCTTTTCACCCCTGCTTGACATAACTCAACAACGGCGTATGGTATCGAAACTATTTACTGAAACGGGGCGGTTATGATTGCTCGTGCATCCCAAACCATGCGAATTGATATTTCTCCTGACCTCAAGGAGGCGCTCCGGAAACACGACAAGGAACGCGGCGTTATGCCGACTGCCGAGCCGCCTCCTACCATTCCTGCTCAAGCTGACAATCATTCCTCACTCGGTGATACCGATTTCCAGCAACTCTTCCAAAGTGTCTACGATGGCGCCATTATTTCCACTCTAACAGGCAAGATTGTGGACGCCAACACACGCGCTGTTGATTTCCTGAAGTACACCCGCAAGGAACTCATCGCCCTCAATTTAACGGACGTCATATCAGGAGCCGATGCCGGAACCCTTTCAACCCTCCATGCTGGAATCGAAAAGGATCGCTTCGTCCTCATCCAGGCCTATTGCGCCCGAAAAGATCAAGTCCTGTTCCCTTCTGAAATCGCCGTCAATCGGGTTAAGATCCGTGGCGAAAATTATCTCAGTTGCTTCATCCGTGACATCAGCTGGCGCCGCCAGGCTGAGGAAACCTTGCGCACCGTCAATAAAGCCATCCAAAACGCGGCTACCGGTATCGCAATCGCTGACCTGGAGGGCCAGATTGACTATATCAATCTGGCCGGCACCCAGCTTTTTGGCGAAGCGAAAACAGAGGCGCTCATCGGCCGGAATCTCAGCGACCTGATCATCAATCAGGATTTAGCCCTAACCATAAGACAAAGCGTCAAAAACGGAGAAAACTGGGCCGGACAGGTCGCCCTTCGAAAAAATGACGGATCCGCCCTGCACGCCCAGCTTGCCGTCGCACCCAACCTCGATACGGATGAACAACTGGTCGGCATGGTACTCTCCTTTCTGGATATCAGCGACCGTATCCGGGCACAGGAGTCGGAGAACAAGGCTGAACGACAACGAGTCATGGTGGAAAGCCTCGGTGCGGCCTGTCATCATCTGGGCCAACCCGCCACCGTCCTCCTGGCCAGCTTGGAACTGCTTCAACGGGTTCGCCCGGCGGACAAGGCGATGAGTGAAGAACTGCTCGCCTCAAGCATTGATGCAGCAGAATCACTCCGTGAAATGCTACACAACCTCAATGATATCACGGAGTACCGCACCACGTCCTATATTGAAAGCCCGTCTCCTGACGAGTCGCTTCAATCCCGAATCCTGGATATCACCCGATAGAACGGGCAACCGCTCTCAGAGTCTCGACCGTCTGGTCGGCTGTCTTCTCCCAGGTAAAGACTGATGCCCGCTCTTTGGCACGCAGAATGACCTCTTCGCGCGCCATCGTATCCAATTTCAGCAACTCATTCAGATGCCGGGCCAGTTCCACTGGGGTCCCATCACAATACCGGATGGTCTCCCCGCCAATCTCCCGCATCGGCCCCCGTACCGTCGTCACCACCGGCACCCCCGCCGCCATGGCCTCAAGTACCGGCAGCCCAAATCCCTCATACAGGGAGGGAAATGCAAAAACAGATGCCCCCTGATACAACGCCACAAGATCCCGACGATCCAATCCTCGTAACCGTTTCACCCGCTCCCGATGATGCGCAGGCATCCTGTCCAAAGCGGCTTTGACAAGCGCTTCCCCGCGCCGCGCCACCCCGACCAGAACCAGATTGAACTTCGATTGATCCGCTAAAAGTCCAAACGCTTCGACCAGCGAGTGAACATTTTTATGAGGATAGGTATTCGCCACGCAGAACACATAGGGCTCAGGCGAAATCAACGCGGCGCGCCGTTTTTCTCCTTCGTCCCCTGTCATCATCTGACTAAACTCAGGCCCCGCTGCCAAATGAATTGGAATGATTTTTTCGGAAGCCACACCAACATAACGCATAATCTGGCTTCGACTAAACTCTGAAAGCGTAATCACCCGTCTCGCGACACGCAAGGCGAGCGGCACAAGGAAACGGGTTGCCCACAAGGCCGAAAACGACAAATCGTGAGGGAATTCATAATATTGCATATCGAGCACCGAGACCACCTGGGGGCACGGCGCCCAAAACGGGGCCGTATAGCCCGGCGACCACAAGACATCCACCCCCGCCCGGCGCGCGGCGCGGGGAAGACTAAACTGCTCGTGGAGAATCCTCGCCGTCCGCCGGCTCGCTGAAAAGCTCATGGGGTGAAGTGTGACCGTATTCACCCCTGAAAAAGCCTGCTCAAACGAGGCATGATTTTCCGCATTGGTAAATAGCACCCATTCAATTTCCGGATGCCGCGGCACGGCATATCTCAGGATATCCCTCAAGTAGGTTTCAGAGCCCCCTACCTCACCGGGGATCAAAAACAAGGTGTTAACTCCAATTTTCATGACATTATGCCCCTCTCACAACCCTGAGCAATGAACAAAAACCTGACACCGTTGCTTTCCACAGGCGCGGATGACTCCCAATATGCAGAGCCTGACGCCACAACACTCCGGGGCGAAAGTAAAAGTCGCTCAGCAATCGGGAACGCGCGGACTCCAGGTCTTTTTGTGTCAATCCATGCGGCACAAAAACGGTGTTGACGATATTCATTTTCCGCCAGTCCCGATCGAATCTCCCCGCTTGATCCGCCATGGCATACAGTTCGCTTCCCGGAAAGGGCGTCAGCTGCATCACCGTGATGTCATCCAAGGGTAACGAGCACGCAAACCGACGGGTTCGCTCGAGGGAGTCCAGGGTCTCACCGGGAAATCCGACAATAAAAAACCCTTTCGTCCTCAGCCCGGCCTCGCGGCTCCATAGGATCGCCTGACGGATTTGATCAAGATCCAATCGTTTACACATAGACTTAAGGATCTCAGGATCCCCGCTTTCAATGCCATAGGACATTTGCCAGCATCCCGCTCTTCGCATCAGTCGCAACAAATCAGGATCCACCCGATCAGCTCGCCCCAGACAGGACCAACTTATCTTAAGCTTTTCCTGAATCAACCGCTCGCAGAACTCACGAACCCGCTCTTTCACGATCACAAAGGTGTCGTCCTCAATCAATAGTTCACGAACCCCATAGCCATCATAAAGATCACGGACAAGTTTGACGGCATATTCCGGACTGTAGGCACGACACTGATTTCCAAACACGGAGCGATCACAGAATTTACACTGATTCGGACAGCCCCTTGTCAAGACGATGGAGGCGCATGGCCAGCACTTGATTCGGGATGGGGACGGCTTGAAAAGCAAGGGAAACCCTTCCAGTAAATCCCATGCTGGCAACGGCAGGGTGTCCAAATTGGCAATGAGTGAACGTGCGGGATGCCGCCGGATCCCCTTTCCTTCACGACCCACTGTTCCTGCAATACCCGTGGGAAAACAATCACCCGCGTCCAACCGGCCCAGAATTTCCCGCAGGGTTTCCTCCCCCTCCCCCAATACCGCAAGATCCAATGCCGGAAAGGCGTTGAGGGTTTCCTCGGGAAGAGCAGTGACGTGACATCCCCCGATAAGGGTCAATGCTCGCGGTAAAACGCCCTTCACGCGAGCAGCGAGAGTGGAAATCGGAATAATATCCGATGTTGTTGCCGAAAACCCGACACAATCTGGAGAAAATTCTAAAATTTCAGTCAGGGTTTTCTCAGGATCAAGTCCTCTTGCAGACGCTTCAATGACTTTTACCGTTGCACCAGCTTGTCGAGCCACGGCGGCAAGACACAGCAACCCGAACGAAGGTTCGGAACTGCCCGCACCGGAAAAAAGGCCGTAACGCTCCCCCATGCTTACGGGAGCCGAAACCAAGGCCAGACGCACCGTCATGGGGTTGCCTCGTCAGCCTTCTTACTCCCCTTGGCTTCCTCAAGGATCGCCAACCGTTGGGTCAGACGTTTGAGCTGTCGGCGGTGTGCTGAAATGATCATGGAAAACTGCAGACACATCAAGAGAATCACCATGAAACCCAATAAAAAAAGAGTGGTGGTGGCCGTAACCGCACCGATCAAGTCGGACAATTTCAGCAGCCATTCATAATGCAGCACCAAAGCAATAATCCCCACCCCGATTCCCAGCCAGAGCCAGCAATAGGCAATATCCAAAAACCCCTTTTGAACCAGGCGAAAAATCAGCACCAGCAACAAAACACCGATAATCAGTGAAACGATAAACTGTTGATACAACATGGGTTGGCTCCTTTTTCTAAGATTCCATGCCACTTTTCCAACGACGCCAACGCGACGTGTTAAGCCGAACAATAAACAGGGACAGCAACATTTTCATCCCGTAATAAAGGGGTTTCCAGCCATCATGCATGGAAGCGCCGCCAGAGCGTGACACCATCCGGACCGGGACCTCCCCCAATCTCAACCCCGCTTCATGGGCCATTAACAAGACATCGGCATCCGGATAATCGCAGGGAAACACACCGCTGGAAAAAAACCGGATCGCCCGGCGATTCAATCCTTGAAATCCGCTCGTTGGGTCTGAAAACCGCCGCCCGGTCACGATCAGCAACAAAACCGCGAAAAACCGCTGTCCTAATCGCCTCAAAAAAGAAGTCCGAAATACACTATCAGACGCCGCATAACGCGAGCCCAGAACAATATCAAACGGCCCCTTCCGCATCGCATTGAGCAGGGCAGGAAGTTCACTGGCAAGATGCTGTCCATCACTGTCCATCTGAAGCACAACGTCATACTTCTTTTGTGCGGCATAGAGGTACGCTGTTTCCAGACTGGCTCCATACCCCATCTGAACGGCATGAGAAAGAACAGTGGCCCCGGCACTCATCGCTTCGGCTCCCGTAGCGTCGGACGACCCGTCATTCACCACCATAATATCCGCCGCAGGCAAAACGGAGGCGATGCCTTTGATGACGGCACCAATTCGGCCCGCCTCGTTCAGGGCGGGCATGACCACAAGTATTCTTTGGGGCTCAGGTTTCATTCAATAAACGGTTTTACACGGTTTCCAACAATGTATAAGGTATCTGAACAACGTTCCACACCATTTTACAAGGCACGATATGGGTTCGCACTCTCGATATTTTCCGACTAAATCGTCATTCTGGAACCCACTCATTCTCATTGCAGCGGGATTTCTTGCCTATTCGAACATCTTCGCATCCCCTTTTATCTTTGACGATATGTCGGTTGTCCTGAACAACCCCAACATTTTCAATATCTGGCCGCAAGGCCCCTCATCGCTTTCGCCCACCCGTATTGTGGCGGCAGTTTCATTTTCGTTAAACTACGCCTGGGCAGGATTTTCCCCGGCAGAATATCATCTGATCAACATTCTGATTCATTGTGGTGCTGGACTGTTCCGTTACGGTGTAATAC
>JBAXMJ010000026.1:0-26789 GCA_037134355.1 bacterium
TCGGAGAGGCCTCCCTACCCAGATCATGTAAAGACAATAGTGAGACGGTTAATATCTTACTCCGCCTCGGGATCCTTGAGCCCGGCCAACTGATCGGCGATGCCGGCTCCGATGGGGTCGATTTTCTTGCCTTCGAGGATCTTGGTGACAATCGCCTTGGTGTCGCTGGCGAAGTCGCTTTTCAAAATCCATTTCAGGAAACCGGGATCGACCCGGGCGAGTTCGGTGAGCCGCTCGCCCTTTTTCTTGCCGAAGTTGATCGTGATCTCGCCGTTTGTCCAGCGAAGCTTACCGTCCCGGTCAACCCAGGAAGGATCCCTGAGATTGCAATATTTATCCAGATCATCAAGATTGCGGGGCAGGTCGCTGTACTTGGCGAACTGGCCTTCCAGCACACGGACAGTGGCCAGAGCATCGGCTTCAGCCCGGTGTCCTTCCAGGAAAAGCTCGCCGCAATAGAATTGCAGGGCGGCCTTCAGGTCACGGGGTTCCCGCTTATGGAAGATCCGCTGGGCGTCCACGATGCGCCGTCCGTCCATGTTGAAGTTGACGCTGGCCCTGAGGAATTCCTCGATGAGCATGGGAATGTCGAAGCGTATGACGTTGTAGCCTCCGAAATCGCAGCCATCCAGGAGTCGGTAAAGTTCAGGCGCCAGGGTCTTGAACAACGGTTTATCGGCCACATCGGCATCCTTGATTCCGTGGATGACGGTAGATTCGGGAGGAATCGGAATTCCGGGATTGATGAGAAACGAGTGGAGCTGGTGTTCGCCTTTGGGTGGCATCAGCTTGATGATCGACAATTCAATGATCCGGTCGGTCCTCGGGTTGATCCCCGTGGCCTCGATGTCAAACACGGCCAGCGGTCGATCCAGTTGCCATTTATACATGTGAGTCTCCAATTGGGAGGGCACCATAGCGGAGCTTTTTCAAAAAAGCAACGCAAGCTATTGACATGGCACCCCGTTTTAGACATGATGGCGCGCCCTGAAACGAAAAAGGGTTAGATTTGGAGTAAGACGATGTCGATGCATGCCAGTTTGAAGTCGGCGGACAAAATCGCCGCAAAACGTAACGTCCTCAAGCGGTTCGAAAGAGTGGACCTCCTGCGTAAACGCGGGAAGTGGAAAGAGGGCACCCGTGGATTCGGGCTCCCGAAGACCAAGCCTGAATAAGCCGGTTCGCCTTCAGAAATACCTCGCAGCCTGCGGGGTAGCCTCCCGGCGTGCCTGCGAACAGTTCATCGCAGACGGCCGGGTTTCCGTTAATGGTGCGCCTGTCATTCAGCAGGGTTTCTGTATCAATCCGGAAACCGATGCTGTCGAGATGGATGGCCAACGCGTCTTTCCTGAGCAGAAGCTCTATTTCATGCTTAACAAGCCCCTCGGGGTTCTGTGTACCTGCATGGATACCCATAGCCGGCGTACCTTTCTTGATTTTTTCCCGGGGATCCAGGAGCGATTGTATCCCGTGGGACGACTGGATCAGGACAGCTCGGGGTTGCTTCTTGTCACCAATGACGGCGATCTGGCTCTGCGCCTGACCCATCCCCGGCATGAGGTTGCCAAGACCTATCATGTCCGCCTTGATGCCCCCCTGACCGAAGATGCCCGTCGCCGGATGCTTGATGGCGTGGAGTCGGATGGCGAAATGCTTCGGGCCGAGGAGATTACGGCCCTGCCCCGGCTCCGAACGGAATACCGGTTTATTCTCAAGGAAGGCCGCAAGCGCCAGATCCGGCGTATGGTGGCGAATGTCGGGTTTGAAGTGTTTGAATTGCGCCGTGTAGCCATTGGGTCGCTGGTTTTGGGTGTGTTGCCAGAAGGAAAAGCCCGCGCGCTCTCCAGTCGCGAAGTGGAAACCCTGTTCCGGGAAGCCGGGATGGGGACGGGTGAGGGAGAAAAATCCGGAAAGCAGAGGTCAGCATGAACATGAAATGGATGATTTTTGGACTGCTTTGGGCGGGATCTGTATTCGGGCAGGGCGTGACAAACCTTGAAGTCCGCACCTTGGCCGACAAGGTGAATTTGAGGGTTCGGCCTGAATCTGGAACCGAAGTTGTGGCACAGGCCGGGGATGGGCAGACATTGGTCGCCATTCGGATTGAGGGGGATTGGTTTGGCGTCCTGGCGCCCACCAATGCCGGGGTCTGGTTGAAGAGTCAATTTGTGAAGGACGGGGTGGTGACGGGTGACAAGATCAAGCTTCGCTCCGGCCCCGGAATCAGTTACCGGGATGTCGGGTTGCTTCGGAAGGGCGTTTCGGTGACGGTACGGGAAACCCGCGGGGAGTGGCTCGGGATTGCCCCGCCGGCAGACTTGATGTTGTGGGTTAATCGGAGTCTGGTGCAACCGGTGCCGGTGCCGATTCCCGAAGCGTCGCTTATGGCGTCTGCGCCCCCGATCGAGGGTCAGCAGGACGCGTCTGCAGCGGCGGTACTGAAGCGCGAGCTTCCGGCAGGGTTGACGCAAGATCATCTGGCTCCCGTTTTGGGACAGGGCGCCTTGGTTGAGCGCGCGGGTACGGTCGAGCGGGTGCCTTTAGCCTTTTTCAGGGGTGTGGATTACCGGCTTGTCGATGTAAGGGATGGTACGAAGGTGACGGTCTGTTTTCTAGAGGGCAATGACAGCCAAATGCCCTCGCTGGTCGGTCGCCGGCTTCATGTGAAGGGTCGCGAATATTGGTTGAAAAACCAGCGGTACGCCCTAGTCTATCCCGAGTTAATAACCCCGACCGTGGATTAAGCAGGGTTGTCCAGGATTTCCCGACTATGAAAAAAATCAGCCTGTTTGTCGTTGTTCTCCTTCTGATCGCGGGTTCGGGTATTGTTGTTCTGAGGAATCAGCGGACTGAAGCGGCGGCGGCAACCAAGGCGGCGACGGCCAAGACTGCGCCCGTTCCGGTATTGTTGGCCCCTGTGACAACGCTGACTGTGCCCGAGGAAATCAGCACGTTCGGGTCGGTTGAGCCGCTGAAAACGGTGGCTGTTAAATCCCAGATCACAGGAATTCTGGCGAAGGTGTTGTTTGCCGAGGGGCAGGATGTGAAGGAAGGGGATCTCCTGTTCGAGATTGATCCCCGTGGTCCCGAGGCGGCTCTCAAGCAGGCCGAGGCCGTCTGGCAAAAGGATCGCGTTCAGTGGGAGAATGCGGTGAAGGAGGCCGGGCGTCAGGAGATCCTTCTGAAGAAGGGGATTTCAGCACAGGATGTCCGCGATGAGGCGGTGACAGCGGCGGATATGCTCAAAGCCTTGGTGCAATCCGATGAGGCGGCTGTGGAGACGACCCGTCTTCAACTCAGCTATTGTTCCATCCGCTCGCCCGTTTCGGGGCGCACCGGAAATCTGCTCATCCATCAGGGGAATCTCGTGAAAGCCGATGATGCCGCTTTGGTGACAATCAACCAGCTTCAGCCGATCCTAGTACGGTTTGTTCTGCCGCAACATGAATTAACACAGGTTCGGGAGCGCGTGGGGCAGGGTAGATTGACGGTGACGGCGATGCCGCAAGGAAACACTGCGCTTGCGGGGACGGGCGTTGTGATGTTTGTGGATAACGCCGTGGATGAGACGACGGGCACCATTCAACTTAAGGCGCGATTTGAGAATGCCCCGCTTGTTTTTTGGCCCGGCCAGTTTGTAAAGGTAGTCCTTGAGCTTGCGACCCAGGAGAACGCGGTGGTTGTGCCCGAGTCCGCCGTGTTACTGGGTCAGCAGGGGTCGTATGTCTATGTGGCGGATCGGGATGGCAAGGTGGCTGTCCGGTCGGTGACGGTGGATCGCACGGTTGCGGGGTTGTCGGTTATTTCAGGAGGCCTGGTTCCCGGCGAGGAGATTGTCACGGATGGACAACTCAGGCTCAAGCCGGGTTCCCGTGTAAAATCAAAGGCCGATTCGAAATCTGAGGCCGTTTCTGCGGGACGTCCATGAATCTTGCTGCGCCGTTTATCCATCGCCCGGTCATGACAACGCTGCTCATGGTGGGGTTGGCGATTTTTGGAACGGTGGCTTATCGCCAGCTTCCGGTGAGCGACCTGCCGAACGTGGATTACCCGACGATTCAGGTTTCCGCATCACTTCGCGGGGGGACGCCGGAGACGATGGCGGCGGCGGTCGCCACTCCGTTGGAGCGGGAGTTCTCCTCGATCGCCGGTCTGGATTCCATGAATTCCTCCAGCGCCCAGGGCAGTTCGCAGATTACGCTCCAGTTTGTATTGAGTCGTGATCTGGATGCCGCGGCTCTGGATGTTCAGGCGGCCATTGCCCGGGCCATGCGACGCCTGCCCGCGGAAATGGATACCCCGCCCTCCTATCAGAAGGTGAATCCCGCAGACCAGCCTGTTCTTTTTCTAGCTCTGACCAGTCCGACTCTGCCGCTTTACGAACTGAATGAATATGCGGAGACATTTCTGGCCCAGAACATTTCCATGGTGGAGGGGGTCGCCCAGGTGGCGGTGCATGGATCCCAGAAGTTTGCCGTTCGGGTTCAGTTGGATCCCCATGAGCTGGCGGTGCGGGGAATCGGTTTGGACGAGGTTGCCGCGGCCATCCAGACCGGAAACGTAAATCTTCCCACGGGTATTCTCTACGGCCCCAACCGGGCTTTTGCCGTTCAGGCCAACGGCCAGCTTTCCAAAGCGAAGGACTATCGTTCCCTGATTGTTGCCTACCGGAAAGGGGCTCCGGTGCGTCTGGGGGAACTGGGGTCGATCCTAGACAGCGTTGAGAACAACAAAGTGGCGGCGTGGTACTGCACCAGTAATCAGGTGCAACGATCCATCGTTCTCGCCGTCCAACGCCAGCCGGGAAAAAACACTGTGGAGGTGGCGCAGAATGTCAGGAAATTGCTGGCCAAACTGAATGCCAACCTGCCGGCGGCGGTTTCCATGGAAGTGCTGTTTGACACCAGTGAGACGATTAAGGCGTCGTATGAGGATGTCAAGTTCACCCTGCTTCTGACCCTTGGTTTGGTCGTCTTGGTCATTTTTATATTCCTGAGAAATGTGTCGGCGACCTTGATCCCGAGTCTCGCCCTTCCGATGTCCATGGTCGGCACATTCGTGGTGATGGCGTCCTTGAACTACAGCCTCGACAATGTGTCCCTGATGGCGCTGACGCTGGCGCTGGGGTTTGTTGTCGATGATGCTATTGTGGTGCTTGAAAATATTGTCCGGCACCGGGAAATGGGGAAGGACCGGTTCACGGCGGCGTTGGACGGGACGAAGGAGATCAGCTTCACGATTGTGTCGATGACGGTATCCCTGGCCGCCGTGTTCATTCCCGTTCTATTCATGGGTGGGGTGGTTGGACGTTTGTTCCGGGAATTTTCCGTGACCATCGGGGCGGCGGTTCTCGTGTCCGGGGTGATTGCGCTGACACTGATTCCCATGCTCAGCGCCCGGTTTGTCGGGGAGTCGGCAAAGGGCGGGCATGGCCGGTTGTATCAGTTTATGGAGGCGGGGTTTGATGGGATGTTGCGGTGGTATGCCGACGGCCTACGATGGGCACTCGATCATGGGCGAGTCATGATGGGCATGGCTCTGGTCACCCTGGTCGTCACTGGGATTTTATTCTGGGTGGTGCCTAAGGGATTCATGGCGAGCGAGGATCGTGGCCGGATCAACATTGCCACGGAGGCCATTGAGGGGATTTCGTTTGAGTCCATGGTGATCCATCAGAACCAGATGATTCGGATTCTTCAGGAGGATCCGAATATCCAGGGCTTTATGTCCAGCGTTGGTGCCCGGGGGAGTAGCGGAGGGAATGCGGGCCGGTTTATTGTAAGCCTGAAACCCGGTAAGGATCGGCGGATGACGACGGATGAAGTCGTTCAATCCCTGCGCGCCAAGTTATCCGGAATTCCCGGAATTCGCGCGTTTCCCGTCAATCCCCCGTTGATCAATATCGGCGGCCGCCCCACAAAAAGCCAGTATCAGTACACGCTTTCAAGCACGGACACAGAGGAACTGTACCGCGCGTCGGATCGGCTGGTGGAACGTCTCAGGGAATTGAGTTCCCTTCAGGATGTGACTAGTGATCTCCAGTTGAAAAACCCCGAGTTGAATGTGGAGATTGACAGGGATCTGGCGTCCTCGCTCCAGATCACGGCGGACCAGGTGGAGACGGCGCTGTTCAACGCTTACGGGAGCAGGCAGGTTTCCACCATTCTTGCTCCAAACAACCAGTACGCCGTCATTCTGGAAATGCTGCCCCGTTATCAGGCGGATCCCTCCGTTCTCTCTTGGCTCCACATTCGTGCAGGAGATGGGCGGTTGATTCCGATTGATGCCGTGGCGAAACTGAAGAATGATGTCGGGCCGGTAACCATTAATCATTCCGGCCAGATGCCCTCCG
Source organism: bacterium (assembly GCA_037134355.1). Taxonomy (GTDB): domain Bacteria; phylum Verrucomicrobiota; class Kiritimatiellia; order CAIKKV01; family CAITUY01; genus JAABPW01. The sequence continues at coordinate 6,353 of JBAXMJ010000026.1, forward strand.
TGACAATTTCATTTGATCTCCGGCCCGGGGTGTCCCTGGGGGAAGCCGTGGAGAAGGTAAATGGCGTAGCCCGCGAGGTGCTCCCTCCGCAGATCGGCACCATGTTCCAGGGCACGGCCCAGGTTTTTCAGTCATCCTTCCAGGGAATGGGGTGGCTCCTGGCGCTGGCGGTGTTGGTGATTTATATCGTGTTGGGGATCCTGTATGAGAACTTTTTCCATCCCGTGACGATCCTGTCCGCGCTGCCCTTTGCCGGGGTGGGTGCCATCGCGACGCTGATGGTGTTTGGCTCCGAGCTGTCAATCTATGCGTTTGTCGGCATCATCATGCTGGTGGGGCTGGTGAAGAAGAATGGCATTATCATGGTCGATTTCGCCATCGCGGCACGTCGCGACCAGGGCAAGTCTGCCCGGGATGCCATTTATGAGGCCTGCCTGGTGCGGTTCCGTCCGATTATGATGACCACGATGGCGGCACTGATGGCGGCAATCCCGATTGCGGTCGGGTATGGGGCGGGCGGCGAGGCCCGGCGTCCCCTCGGGTTGACTGTGGTGGGGGGGCTTCTGTTTTCGCAGACGCTGACCCTGTTTGTCACCCCGGTATTCTATCTCTATATGGAACGGCTTCAGGAGTGGTTGAGGAAAAAGAAGCACTAAGATGAAACGTTCGTATTACTCCTTGTTTTTGATGCTGGCACTTCCTGTTTCATCATTTTGCGCTGATAGCAATCTGCCGCCGGTTCGGGTTTCCGTGTCCGGGGCCGTGCTGATGGCGCTGGAGCATAATCCCGCCTTTCGCGTCCAGCGGCTTCAGCCTCAGCTTATCAGGACTCGTGAGGAGTCTGCCCGGGCCCTGTTTGACCCTGTTCTGTTCGGGGGGATTTCCCGGGACCGCCTTAACGGACCCCAGTTGGCTTTTCAGGCGGCGACCAATTCGACGGCGGAGATGACCCGGGACAATACAACCCTACAGGCGGGAATCTCGGAAACCCTGCCGACCGGAACCCGCCTCACGCTGAGTGGTCAGACGGATATGGATCATCCCGTCTATAACCATACGGCGTCCCGTGTTGGAGTTTCGGTGACCCAGTCCCTGCTGGAAGGCGCCGGGATGGATGCCAATCTCGCGGTTCTTCGGCAGGCAAAGTTGGATACACGGATTTCAGTATTCGAGTTGAGGGGCTATACGCTGGCTCTGGTGGCAGAGGTTGAGCGGGCGTATTGGGCGTATGTCCAGAATCGGGACCAGCGGGACGTGTATCGGGACTCCCTTCAAGTGGCCGAGCGCCAGGTGGAGGAGACCCGCGAGCGTATTCGCGTGGGGAAATTGGCGGAGTTGGAATCGGTGGCGGCAGAAGCGGAAGCGGCGTCCCGCCGTGAGGGGGTCATTGCTGCGGACAGCCGGTTTTCGGCCGCACGTCTGAGATTTCTTCGTTTGCTCAATCTTCCTGAGAAGACCTCATGGATGCTGATTCCCGAAGCTTCCGATTCGCCTGTCCCGCCGGGAGCCGCGCTGGAGGATGTGGAGACTCACGTGACGACAGCCCTGACCGGGCGTCCGGATCTTAATCAGGCGAAACTGGCCATGGAGCGGGGCGATCTCGAAGTGATTCGCACCCGGAACGGATTGCTTCCGAAGCTGGATCTGTTTGTCACGCTGGGGCGTAGCGGCTATGCGTCGTCGTTCGACGACTCCGTGGAGGGACAGGACGCCAGAGGGTATGATGTGGGAGCGGGGCTTCAGGTGGAGTATCCCCTGAGAAACAGAGCGGCCCGTGCGGATTACCGGCGTGCGGGAGTGGGCCGCGAACAGGCCGGGGAGGCCCTCACCAATCTCCGCCAGCTTGCGCAGGAGGATGTGCGGGTGGCCTGGGTCATGGCGGAACAAGCGGGGGCGCAGGTGGACGCGGCTCGGGTTACGCAAAAATTACAGGAGCGGAAACTGGAGGCGGAACGCGTGAAGTTTAAGGAGGGGAAATCCACGGCGTTGCTGGTGGCTCAGGCGGAGCGCGATCTTCTGGCCAGCCGCCTCGCCACCATTCAGGCCGTCATTGCCACCCTGACTACCCGAATCGACCTCTACCAGAGAGATGGCTCGCTTCTCGCCCGCCGCGGCCTAGCCGTTCCTGAAGACTGAAGGGGATGGGAATGCGTAAGTGAGAAAACTTTATCATTCTGCAATAATCTTGCAGACCCCGGGCGGCAAGACGATAATCACGCTGTCAGGCGTTATTGTGATAAGGAGGCGTTTGCATGAATTCGCAAGCCACGGGGAGAAACAGGCGTTGTTTTATTCGTCACCCGGTCTCGATGACGGTTCAGTGCCGGATAGAAGGGCATCGGGCGGCTCAGGCCAACGAAATCCGGGATATTAGTTTTGGCGGGATGTATTTTATCTCCGCTGATTCCTATGCGCCGGGCGACATTGTGGAGATGGAGTTTCCGCCCCTGACCCTCCGGAACAAGATTACCGGGGAAATTATCTGGTCTTCACTTCTCAATCCGAAACCTGTTGTTCAGTTTTCGAATGGGCTGAAGTTTCTCAGCAAGCGGGTGCTCTTCATGGCCCGGATGATTGAGCAGATGTGCTGCATTGAGAAGTATCGCGAAGCCCAGATTCGCGAAAGCCATCGGTCCCTGTCAGGCGATCAGGCGGCCCGGGAATGGATCCGGATGTGCGCCGCTCGCTTCCCTGGCGCGTAGTCCCTGTTCCTTCAGCCTTCCGTCTAGGCGGCGGGTGTGATAGGTTCCTGCCCATGGAGACCATTCCTTTAAAACCAGAAACGGCGGATATCGAGACTTCATCGGATGGGTATGCGGCGCGCTTTGCCGGGCCGGTGGGTGGCTGGATGCTGGCCGTTCAGGAAAAGATGACCGTCGCTATGTTGGTGGGTTCTCCAGGGGCTTCTGTTCTGGATGTGGGAGGCGGGCACGGTCAGCTCGCCGGTCCGCTCTGCACGCGAGGGTTTCCGGTGACGGTTCTCGGGAGTGATGATTCCTGCAGGAAGCGGATTGCCCGGCTTGTGGAAAACGGTGCCTGTCGTTTTGTGGTCGGCAATGTGGTGGCGCTTCCTTTTCCTGACCGATCCTTCGATGTCGTGATGTCTTTTCGCCTTCTTCCCCATTGCGTGGCGTGGCCGGTGCTTATTGCGGAGTTGTCGCGTGTGGCCCGGGGATCCGTGATCGTGGATTATCCAACCAGCGAGGGTCTCAACGCCATTGCTCCCGCCCTGTTTGGCGCTAAGAAGAAGTTGGAGGGGAACACCCGGGAATGGCGGATGTTTCGTCATGCTGAGGTGGATGGTGAATTTGCCCGGTATGGCTTGATCCTGAAAACCCGCGAGAAGCAGTTTTTCCTGCCGATGGTTCTGCACCGCGCCTTGCGTTGCCGCAGCTTGTCTGCGGCGCTGGAAGCGGTGTGTCGCGGACTTGGCCTGACCCGTCGCTGGGGTTCTCCGGTGATTGCGGAGTATCGGCGGCAGACGTAGCTCTTCAACCACGCCACGTAATGGGTCACTCATGAGGGCATCGCTGTAGTAGCCGCCGTGTCGGCGGCACTCTTTGCACACTACCGGCGAGGACGCCGGTTACTACAAGTCCTTCGGTCCTTTTACTTACCCCCTCGTCAGTGACCCATTACCACGCCACACTGTTTCCTGTTGCGTTAGGGCGGGGGAGGTGGCAACATTCCTTCGTCAGGAAACATTAAGGAGCACACACATGAATAACGACGCAGGAATCGAAACAACGAAAAAATCACCGTTTGACACTATTCTGGAAACCGTCAAGAAGGTCATTCTGGATCCCGTCGGGTTTTACCGGGGCATGCCGAAGGGTGGCGGGTTCGGTGATCCGCTGGTCTTTGTGGTGGTTCTGGGCCTTGTAAGCGGCGTCATTCAGGCGGTCTTGAGTCTGGTGCATCTGGGTCCGGTTGGGTCAGTCATGATGGCCTTGGGATTCATTATCCTGGCGCCCATTTGGATTCTTATTGGCAGCTTCATCGGCGCCGCCATCCTGTTTGTGATCTGGAAGTTGATGGGCTCAGGCGAGTCTTATGAGACAGCCTATCGCTGCGCCGCCTATGCCGCAGCCATTACGCCGATTTCGGCGGTTGCCGGGATCGTTCCGTATATTGGCGGGTTGGTCGGGCTGGCCTGGGGCTTGTACCTGGTCGTCACGGCCAGCGTGGAGGTTCACAAGTTGCCCGCTAAGAAGGCCTGGCTGGTATTCGGGATCATCGGCGCGGTTTTGGCGCTGATGTCGCTGAGCGCCCAGGCAGGTGCCCGGAAGATGCAGAAAGGGATGGCCTCCTGGCAACGGGACATGGAGCAAATGGGCGGCAAGCCCGCCAAGGATATGACGCCCGAGGATGCGGGCAAAGCCGCCGCCTCGTTCATGAAAGCCATGCAGGAACAGGCGAAAATGGAAGCCGCCAAGGCGAAGGCTGAAGCGGAAAAGGAATAATTTTCGGAAGTGACTGGTGCCTTGGGAGGGAGGGGAATATGACCGATATCCTTGAGGAGCGCAGTCGTCGGAAACCGGAAAAGGACGGGCTTTTTGCCGTTGCATTCTGGCAGTTGATGGCGTTTTTGATGTTGATCTTGCTGATCTGGACGAACGAGGTTCTGGATTTGACGGCCTTGTGGTTCGGGGCGCGGGAGAGCGGGATGAACGTCTACCGGGGGTGTGTGCTCACCATCGGCGTCATTCTAGTTGGCATTATCACCGTCGGTCACACTTACCTTCAGCAGAAGCGGATCATTACCGGGTTGCTTACCGTATGTTCCGGCTGCCGCAAGATCAGGCTGGATGACCACTTATGGGAACAGCTTGACGAATATGTCTCCGATCATTCCCTCGCCTTGATCAGTCATGGATTGTGTCCCCACTGTTTTGAAGACATGAAGCGGGAGATTGACGCGATGGAGCCTGCGAAGAAGACCTAAGGAGCCGTTATTCCCATCCGCAGGTAGGGTAGGATTTCCTTTTCCAGGGTGGGGTTTGCCTCGAATAGAGTAAATCCAGTGGTGCCTTCCCGCCTGAGGGCATTGATCTGTTCGATGGTTTCAACCGCGTTGAGGCGGCATTCCGATGTGGTGACTCCGATTCCCGGGAAGAGTTTCCCTTGCACCCCGGGATGAGCGATCTGTTTGCGATACCACCCGATGAATTTGGCTGTGTCGGCGGTATAACTCATGGGGCATACGAAATCGACGAGTCCGAGTCTGAGCCATTCCCCCCAATCCTGTCCGATGGAATCACGAACTCCGGGATAAAGAGGGTAGACCGAGGCGGAGAGCTTCAGACGGGGAGAGAGCCTTTTGATATCCCGGCGGGCTTCGGAAACAAATTCTGTGATTTGGTTCCGGCGCCATTCCCGATAGGCGGTCACAAGGGAACCTGAACGCACATCGGCGGGCCAACGCTTAGGATGAAGGCCGGTGGCATTGATGAATCGGCTTTTGCATCCGGAGCAATAGCACGTGTCCGATGACTGGTACCGGATGTAGTCCAGCTGGATGCCGTCCAATGCGGGATACCGGGCAGCGAGCTCATGGATGGCCGCCAGCTCGAAGGCGCGGTTCGCGGGATGGGAGGGACACAACCAGCTGATGGTTTTTCCCGAGGCGGTCATCTGAAGCCGGTTGTCACGACGATAAGGCGCGATAATGGATTCCTGCGCTCCCTCCAGCGACCAGAGAATCACCCAGGCGTGGACTTCAATGCCATGGCTGTGTGTGGCTGTGAGGCAGGCCTCCATTTGATCTCCATAGCGGGCCAGAGTGTTTGAGGAGGGGATCAGTTTTGAGGGGTAATCAGCGGCCCATGGTTTTTGAACATTGGGAAAAATGGCGGTGAGTCCGTTTTGGGCAAGAATCTGGCAGGTCTCGTTCCATTTTCCGGGGATGAAACCGGTTCCTGAATGGTTCCAGAGTCCCCTGAACTCGCCCGGCCTCGCGGTCTGTGTTCGCGCGACAGCCTCGGTCAGGACAGCCTCAAGCTGCTGGGCCGCCGCCAGTACGCGGGGATAGTCGCTCTGCCGGTAGAGCCGCGCGAGGCTTTCCTGAAGCGTTTCTGCTTGGGCGAGCAGAGCTTGGACGCGGGAGGCCTGCCCGCCGCGATTCGCGTTCTGGTAGAGTTCCGCCATGATCGGGGCGGCATGTTGGTTGACGACCTGAGCGGCGGCGACCTGCCAGAGTGCGGGGTCGCAGGCGCCCAGCAGGCTTACGAGTAATTGCTCCTTGAGGGTGGCGTCGCTTTCCATGAGAACATGGGACATCCAAAATCCGTGCCTGGATTGGGTCCAGGCGGGTTCCTGCAGGTCTCGTCCCGAGGAGGTTTCCCACCAGGCAATAACCCTCGACCCGGGTTCAGCGGGAAAGGCGGGCATGATATTACGGGAATTTTGCTCAATACGTTTTGGTGTTCCCGCAGGCGCCCCCTCGACAAAATGGAAAGCCGTTCGTGTGTCAGTTCCCTGAGTGGACTTGAAGGCGCCCAGCTTCAGTCCCATCAGGGAGGCGAGTTGGGGGTCGGTGCCATAAAAGACAATCAATTTTCCGCCGCCTTCAATGAACCGCCTGCAAGCCTGGAGTTGCGCGGCGTTCGGTTTCGGGTTGTAGGGCAGCAGCACCACACCGGAATTGTTTCCAGGGGCACGACTAAACTGGTCATCAGTCATCACCTTCAGGGGAATGCCTGCTTTCCGAAGCCAGTCGGTCATTCGCACGGTAATTTTCTCGGCATATTCGCGTTCTCGCTCATCAGGCGCCGAGGAGGTAGCCTGGAGTATGATTACCGGTCTGGCCTTGGGCAAACTGATGGTTGGGGCAGGGGCAGGATGACGGGCCGGGGTAACAGGTGACCGAAGAGTCACTGGGTGTGGGGGCGGTGGCGGGAGGGCGCAACCCGCTAGAAAAAAAAGAAAAACCAGTCCCGGAGTGAGCCGCTTCAAAGTGCAATGGAACAGAGGTCGGGTCATTCGGCAGTATTATGTTTCGTAAGCGGCCTCGTGCAAGTTTATTCATTGATTCTTGGGAATCAGTAATCAATTCATTAAAAAAATATGAAATTGTTGCCAAAGATCTTATCGGGGGGCATAATCCAGTTACTTGGCAAGTGTTAAACACAGAGGATGGAATAACTATGAGTAATGAAGTCATGAGCGAGAGTGGTTCAAGTTATCCTCTGAACAAGCTGGACCGGCGTCGGCGCAATCTCTCTCGTCCCAGCCCCAGTGATCGGCGAAAGCACCTTCGGTATTTCTGCAATTTCCCCCTTGTGGTCCGCTATGCCTCCCTGTCCGGGAAGGAAGAGGCGGTAACGGTCCGGGTGACGGATATCTCAGAGGGCGGCCTGATGCTGGAAGGGCTTGATATTCCCGATGGTGTTTCAGAGGTGATGATCGAGTTCAAGGTTCCACCCGGCGTGATGCCTGAGGAATTTGTGCATGGGGGCTGGGAATTGAAAGCCCTCGTGCGCTTCCGACAGCCCGCAGCGGGAAAGGTTAGCGTCGAATTTGAGGAATCCCTGGGAAAGCGGCTGGCCCGCACCACCTGGATCCGGCTACGCTGGGCTGGCGTGATCTTTTTCCTGATCGCCATCAGCGCCATTCTCGTGCTGAAGTATGAGAATTTTTATTTCTTCTGGCTGGATATCCCGATCTTCCTCTACAGCCTTCTGGTGGCCTCGTACCTGATCAGCCGGTTTGTCTTTGCCTCATTTTACAGGAGGCCGAAGCCGCTGGAGACCCTGCCCTCCATCACCGTGGTGGCGCCGGTGTTCAATGAGCATGAACATGTCGGGCGAATGATCACTCAGGTCATGGAATCGGCATATCCAGCCGAGTTGCTGCAGTTTATCGTGGTGAATGACGGCAGTACGGATGGAACCGATAAGTCGATTGAGGAGGCCTGCCGGAAGTATCCCGAAGTCGAGGTCATCACCTTCCCGAAATCCATGGGCAAACGGCATGGTATGTCGGCTGGCGCGGAACGGGCACGTGGGGAGTTTTTTGTCTTTATTGATTCGGACAGTTTTCTGGATCCGGATGCCCTGAAAAACATCGTGAAGCCTTTTTCCGATCCGGAAATTGCCGCAGTGACGGGGCATTGCGATGTGGAGAATGCTTGGACCAATGTCCTGACCCGGATGCAGGCGGTTCGTTACTATGTCGCCTTCAAGATCATGAAGGCGGCTGAAAGCGTGTTCGATTCCGTTACCTGTTTGTCAGGTCCGTTGGCGGCCTATCGCCGGGATGTGTTCATGGCGGTGCGCGAGGAATGGCTCAATCAGACATTTTTCGGGAAACCCGCGACCTTTGGTGATGATCGGAGTCTCACCAATTCCCTGCTCGAGCGGGGCTATAAGGTGGTGTATGAGGATGATTCGCGGACGACAACGATTGTGCCGGATGATCACCGGACCTTCCTGCGCCAGCAGATGCGGTGGAAGCGCTCATGGTTCCGGGAGACACTGCGCGGCATGGGCTTCATGTGGAAGCGGCCGCCGCTGATGTCCATTTCCTTCTATCTGGGGTTCATTCTTCCCCTGCTCGGCCCGGCCGTGGTAGTGCGGTCGTTGCTGTATGTTCCGATGACCCAGCACCGGTCTCCGCTCATCTATATCATGGGGGTGTTCCTGATGAGCTGTCTGTTGAGTTGTTCCTATCTGTTCCTGAAGCGATCCCGGTTGTGGTTGTACGGGGTTCTGTTCTGTTTCTATTATATGTTCGTGCTCATCTGGCAGTTGCCATGGGCGGTTCTGACATTTTCACGAACCTTATGGGGAACCCGGAGTTAACCAATGAAAAAGCTTTTCAATGGGTTGCAGTGGGTGGCGTTACTGGGCGTGGTCTCCGGAATCATCTGGCTTGTATTCAAGCCGGCACCTCCCGTCGTGTATTCGCCTGAAACCTGGTCGAACTGGGACGGGTTCATGGTGCTTTCCTATGCCGGGGTTACGCGTGATGACAGCGTCACCTATCCTTCCTCCGAAACGCTGATTTCGCACATGGAAGCGTTACAAAGCGTTGGATACAACACGATCACCCCGGAGGATGCCCTGGCGTTCCTTGAGGGTCGATTCCCGCTTCCTGACAAGGCGCTCCTGATTTTGTTTGAAGGCGCCCGGAAGGAGACTTTTATCCGCGCCCATCCGGTGTTGCGCCGGCTCGGGATGCGAGCCACCCTGTGTGTGCCAACGGCTTCGGTTGAGAGCTGGGATGAGTCGCGTCTGAAGGAGCGGGACATCCGGAAGATTGCCCTGATGCCGCAATGGAATCTGGCCTCCATGGGGCGTGAAGCGGTCGAGCCGGTTACGGTTTCGGAAGCCGGGGCGAAGGATCATTTCCTGAGCGTCAGGAAGTGGTTGCCCAAACTGAAGCGGCTGGAGAATGATGAGGAGTTCAGTCAGCGGATTGCGGGCGACTACCGGGCGTCCAGCGAGCTGCTTGGAAAACTGAACGGCTCTCCCGTGGCCGCCTATGTCTATTCCTTTTCGGATGACGGACGCCGTGCGGGTGCGGATCCCCTGGCGGGCCCGTTGAACTCCGTCAATGTGGCCTCGTTTTATCGCATGGCCTTTGTCTCGGCCTCCAATCCCTACAATCCACCGGGGCGTAATCCCTATTGTTTGTCGCGTCTTCGTGTCGGCGGCGATTGGTCTGCGGCGCAGGTGCTGACCCGGTTGCAGCATGCCCGGCCGCTGGCGGTTCCGGGCGTAGGAATTGAAAGTGCAGAACACTGGTCGTTTATGAATGGAGCGAGGGTGATGGGGCAAACGTTGCGGCTGGATTCCGGGGATGCCGCCTGGATTCGGGGAAGTGAACTTTGGACGGATGCCGAGGTCGCACTGGTGCTCAACCGATCTCCTGGGACTGTGGCGATCCTCTATGCCCGGTTCATTGATCCCGCCAATTGCCTGAGGTTGTCCGTGGATGAAAAAACGATTCGATTGCAGGAATCCAAAGGTGGCGGGGCGGTTACCCTAGCCGTGGCCCCTGCGCCCCTGGGGGAGACACTCAAGATGGTGTGGCGGGTCAAGGGCTTGAGGGCCTGGGTGAGCGTGAATGGCTTGCCTGTATTTGGGCCGATTCCCCTTGCGAAGCCGCCGCTTTCCGGGATTATTGGATTTGAAAGCAATCGGGGACAGGTTTCCCTTTCGGAATTGTCCGTGGCTCCGATCTTGCGACAAGGTGTGGTGGCGGAGTCCTGGGGAACGATTCCCGACGACCAACGACACCCGATTACTGAATTCTTCACCCCGTTCCCGCCGGCCGGACAGGAAATTTCGGCGCAGCAGGGTTTGGATTATATTCAGGCGGTGTCGGAAGGCGCAACCATCTGGCCCATCCTTGCGACCGGAACAAAGGATTCGTCCGTTGAATCGATGACAGCAATGCTGGCGGCAAAAGACCTGAAGTCCTTCATCAAGGGGTTTGTTCTAGAGGCGTCGCAATCCGAGTTGGCTGAACCGTTGCGGAGTCACGGGTTCAAGGTGATGCACCGGGTCAGGGCGGGTGAGTCCGCGCCTCTGGCGGCTACAAACCAGACGGATTTTGTGTGGTTGGAAGAGGGGGGCGCGAGCGGGATATCGTCTGCAAAAGCGTTTTTGCATAAGCATTCCCCTTCCCAGTTGATGGTTCAGGATGAAGTCGTCATGACCCGTTTTCCGGGTGTTGGCAAGATTGCGGAGTGGAAGGCGCCGGGAGGAAAACAGCCATGAACAAGATTTGGATAAGTGTGGGACTGGGTGCGATTCTGGTATGCCCGTGCCATGGGGGCAATAGTGATGAACGATCTGTGGTGAAGCTTGTCCAGGAAGGACGTGCGGCGTTGGCCGCAGGCGACAAGACCACGGCCCGTGCGCTGGCGGATGCCGCTGTGGCGCGTGACTCAGGATATGCCGAGGCTTGGAAACTCATGGCCATGTTGCGCCTTCAGGCGGGCGAGACCAATGCTGCCGCCCAGGCGTTCCGAACGGCGCTTCTAATTGCCCCGCGTGATTCAGGCTCCAACCGGGAATTGGCTTGGCTGATGTGGGAGAAGGATCTTAGCCAGGCTCTGGTCAGTTTGGATGTGGTGATCCAGGCGGGGTCTCCGGATCGGGATGCCTTGATCCGCCGGGTTGTGAGTTTATTGGCGGAAACCGGACAGGACGCCCGCGCGCTGGAATGCTTCGCAAAATGGAAGCCGTCGTTTACCCGGAGTGAGTTGGGCATCACGTTATATTCCGATGGACGACACGTTGCCTCCGCTCTTTTCCTGAATGCTGCCTGGCAGGCGGGTGAAAGTCGGCCGACTGTCGCGTTGTATCTTGCCGCCCTGGAGGGTCGGAAAGGACGGCCTGAACGGGTCTCCTCCTACCTTAAGGCGTTTTTTGAAAAAGCGCCCGATACCTTGACTCCTGAACAGGTCGAGTTGTTGTGGGATGGTCTGATGGGGGCAAAGAATGATGACTCTTTAAAGCCGCTCTGGAGTCGCATCGTGAGCGCTTATCCAGTTGAGCCGGGGCCACGCGCCGATCTGGCAAAACGATTTGAGGGCGCGGCAGTCAAAATGTTGAGGCGGGGTGATGATCAAACCGCGCATGAATTCTACCGGCAGGCTCTAGCGCTGGATCCAAAGCGGGTCTCGTTGCAAGACTGGATCATGGTTGAGGAACGGGTGTATGGAACGGGAAACCTGATGATCGCGAAGTCGCGTGCCTGTGCGGCGTCCTCAGATTGGGAGGGGGCCTTGCGAATGGCCTTGATGGCGGTCACCAATGATGTTGCCGATGCGGAAGCCTGGAAACAGGCGGGTGTGGTGTATTCCCGGATGCAGAACTACGCTGAATCCCGTACGGCCCTTGAAAAGTCTGTTTCTCTCAAAACCAATGATGTGGTCGTCTTTCAGGAGTTGGGCTGGACGCTGTGGTCTCTGAGTGATCGGAAGGGTGCCTGCGAGGCGTGGGATAAAGCCATCGGACTCGGAGTCAAGGAGCAGGACCGGTTTGTGATTCAGGTGCTCGGGCGCATGGCAGAGGATGGCCAGAAGGAGCTGGCGCTTGAACGGCAGGTGCGCTGGCTACCCGGAACGCCGGTTCTATCGACAGGACTGGAATTCTTCAAGATGGGCCGCATGAAGGCGGCGGAACCTTTTCTGGCGAAGGCCTGGGCAGACGGGGGCGAATCAGCTTTGTCGGGGCTTGCCCTGGCGCGGGTTCGCGCGGTGAATGGATCCTATGCCGGGACTCCGGATTACCTGATGCCGTATATTACATCCTGCCTTGCTACAGCGGCGCCACCCGATGTGTTTTCGGTTCTTGATACCCTCCGTTTGTGCTCTGGCGTAACCGGCGCAGGGGCGGCTCTAGAGGCTGCTGCAAAAGCCTTGCAGAGCCGGACGGATCAGGCGGCGGTGGTCACAGATGTCTATATTGCTTTTGCCCGTGACGATTTGGATCGTGCCAAACTTCCTTCGGCAATGGCGTTCTACGAAAAAGCGCTGGATCGTGATCCCAACCGCTTGATATGGCCCATTGCCTGGAACCTGGCCAACCGGATGAAGGATGTGCCCCGCGGCCTGGCTCTACTCCAAGCCATTCAGGACCACGCAACGGTTCCGGCCGTACGGGACGGCGTGGCTGGGAAATTGGCTGAGCTTCGAGGGGATTGGGTGGCGGCTCGGACGGGGTATTCGGCCAGCCTGAAGGGGGTGCCCGATCAACCGGAAATTCACAGCGATCTTTTTGATGTCAGCCTCAAGCTCGGAGATCTCGACCAGGCCCGGCGGGAAGCCGACTGGATGGAGGCCCGGGTCAACGAGGGCCAAACCCGGTTTCGGGATACCTTGGCCATGATGTGGACCGAAATGGGGGAGGATGCGAAGGCGCTGGAGTTGTGGCAGTTCCTGCATCTAGCCATGCCGGATGTTTCTTTCTATGGTACGGAAATGGCGATGGCGCAGTATAGGACAGGGCGAGGCTCTGAAGCCGTGGATACGCTGAAAGGCCTTATTCGGCAGAATCCTTCGCCGCTGGCTTACGAATTGCTGGCCCAAATTCTGTCGGCTCTCGGTCGCCCGGCCGAGGCGGTGGAGTGGTCCAGGCAGGGACTGGCCGTGTATTCGTCTCCGGCTCTGCGCCGTAGCCTGGCAGAAAACTGGGAGGCGGTTGAAGGATCTGGAGTTGCCACTTCCACGCTTGCGGCCGCCACGGCCAGTCTGGCCGATGATCGCGGGTCTGCTTCCCTGTCTCTTCTGGTGGGGCGCTCTCTGGTTGACTCCGGACGGGTCAAGGATGCGGTGGATATGCATGAGGCGCTGTTGCAGCGTAACCCGGACTTTGCACCCGGGTTGGTGTTCCTGAGGGATCAGGAAATTGTGATGGAACGACCCCGCCGAGCGCTTCCCTATGCCGAACGATTGAAGGAGGCGCGCCCATGGGATGATATGGCCTTGAGGCGTTATGCCATGAACCTGGCAGAGGCGGACGGATTCTCAAGGGCGATCCGGATTCTGGAACCGCTGGCCGGCCAGAATGAAAAAAAGGTAATGGCGACACTGCTTTACAGCACTCCCACGCCTTTTGACTACGCCGGAATGAATACGGTGAGCCAGATGGTGTCCCATGTAGTCGCGCTGGCGAAAGCGGGTTTTGTCTTCGTGAATACCCTTTCCTCGGGCGCGACTCCCGAAAAAGCGGTTATGATGATTCTGATGAATCCGGATCGCGCTGTGGTGGAGACCCTTGATGCGGCACTTCAAGTCAATGGAGCCTGTGCCGTCATGATGGTGAGCCCGGAGTCGCTTTGCCAGTCGCTTCCTCGAAAACTCCCGCCGGCACGTCTGGCTGAATTGAAGCGGAGCGGGCGATGGCAGATCGGGGTCACGCTCCCTGATTTGGGAACGGTCAAGGTGCGGGCGGATGGAATCAAAGGGAATCCCCTGACGCATAGGATTATTTCGGGTGAGGTTCTTGAGTCATCGTCGGCGATGACGAATCGCATCGGAGAAACCCTGTCCCTGGCGGCGAATGCCCTGGCGGCTGGCGAGCCCCGTTGGTTTTATTATCCCGGGGGCGACTACGGGCAAGTGTCGCTGGATACCGATCAAACGGCCCTCGAGGTTTTGTCTAATCAGGTGGGACGTGTATTTGACGCCGCGTTCTGCCGGGATGACAACGGGTTTAGTTCGGCCATGGTGGACAGGGTTCGTTTGCCGGCTAAGGCGGTTCCGGCCTCATGGGATTCAGTCGCCGTGGTGGATCATCTCAAGAAGGGGAATCCGGTTGTCCGGGCGCGGCTTGAACTCGCCAAGTTGTTCTATTGGCATGGCCAGAGCGAGGCGGCTACCTATTGGTTCGGGAAGGCTGGCGACGCCGGAGCCGATCCTTTCGAGATCACGTTCAATAAGGCCGCCAATGCGGCGATGGCGGGCGATCTTCCTGTGGCGCTCAAGCATGCGCGTGAAGCGGTTACAATGGCACCCTCGGATGATGCCCGTCCCGCCCGGCTTCTCGAGAAGGCCCTCGATATGCGGCGTCCCACGGCCTCGCTTCATGGTACGGCCTGGCGGGACAATGAAGATCGGAGTTATTGGGATATCCGGGGTGAGGCTGAGGGGCCTGTTCGTGACTGGCTGCGATGGAGTGCGGGAGGAAGCCGCCATCACTGGGAAAAGAAAGGACTTGGGAGTGAGGAAGGGTCACGGGCGGATCTTGGATTCCTGGCCTACATCGCGCCGGAAGTTTGGGTGCAGGCCGGATTGCAGGAGTGGTTTATGGATTCCCTTCCTGATATCGATGGTTGGCAGGCGCGTCTGCATGTTCCGAACCATTGGTTGCGCGGGAATATTGAAGTGACGAGTGAACGGGAAATGATGGAAACCGTAGAGGCGCTTCGCAAAGGCATTACGGCTCATCGCGAGGGCATTGAAACCTATTCGCGGATATATGATTTCTGGGATTGTTTCTTGAGTGGCGCGATCACGGAGCGTAGCGACGGCAATTCGACCTGGTGGGTGAATACACGGATCATTCGCCGCTTAAAGGAAACGCCCTATCTTGGTGTGGGGTATGCAGGACGCTTTGCGGACAGCACGGATGTGGCTCCCGAATATTGGTCGCCTGAAGAACTGCAACAGCATCAGGCTTATGCCGCCTGGCAGGGTACCGGAGTCAAGTGGAACGGGCAACTGAGCGGACAGGCGGGATACGCCAAGGAACGGAATACGGATTGGCGGTTTGTCTGGGGGGCCCGTGCGGTGGCGATTTACAAGTTTACTACGCGATTGAGCGCGGGGGGTGATGTGACTTATCAGGGCGGCCCGATCTATAACCGCACAACAGTCGACGCCTTCCTTAACCTCCGCTGGTAAGGATCATCGTTTTACGGTGCTGTCTTCAGCTTACCTGATACCAGTTCGTGAAGGGTGTAAAAGTTCACTTTCTGCGAGGCATATTTCACAAAGGCCTGAAAATCTGAAAGGCGTGTGCTGTAGGCTTCCCCGATCATGAACGTTGCTCCGGGCTTGGTGTTGGCGGACAAATCAGGCCGGTCGACCAGAATGGTTTTTCCAGTCACTCCTTGGACATGGAAGTAATCGGGAGTAACGGGCCGGCGCGTGATGTCCGGAACCAGAACCAGATCAGAACCCGCGGGGAGCGTGACGGAAAGAGTAGCGGTGATCGACGTAGAGGAAACGGAGTCAATGGTTCCTGTCACGAAACTGCTGTCAGGTAGAACCCGGTGGCCGTAGAGCAGGAGAAAACTGTTTTTCTGCGAGGCCAGATCCAGCCATTTCATCAGCAGTTCCAGTGGGACATAATGGGCCATGTCGATGGCTGTGCCGGGAACCGACTTGTCAGGCATGACGGCATCTGCGAGGGCGAGTGTCTCGGCCCGCCGATAACTTTCAACCAGCGGCTGAACCGCCTTGGCGAGTTCAGGGGTAAAGGCATTAAACGGGAACACCAGGGATTGAACGTCCAACCCGAGTGCGCGCAGTTCTGAAATGGAAAGCGTGAGTTCACGTTCCATCCAAGCGGCAAGTCCGCTTTTCCGAACTGTGGCCGGGGCGTTCAGATGGTGCCAGGTGTGGGTTCCGATTTCCCATTGGTAGGTGTTTTGAAGATCGAGTAAGTCCTTCTGGGTAATGCGCCCGCTCCGGATGTTCTGGTTGTTGATAAAGCCGGTGGCTTTGCCGCCGACCGCTTGGAGTTCGGGGGCAATTACGGTCGCCCAACTCGTCCACCCGTCATCAAACTGAAGAACGAGGCCCCCTTGTTTACCGGCGACAGAGTTGGTTCCGATCAGTCCCAGAATGGTCACCATGATGAGTGCAATGCGTGTCATCGGGCTCTCCTTATTTCATTATCTTCAGGAAGGGTAACACATCCCGTTCGACGCCGGAAGTAAACTCAAAGATGACATAACCGGGGAATCCCGCACGCTGGACGAGGAAGGCCTGCGCCACCGCTTGATCTGCCGAGAGGCGCGACAGGGAAGAGGAGACCCCGAGTCCCGGGATGATTCGGCCTGCGGATGAAAGCCCTGATTGGAATTTCAAGGTGTTGGCAAAGGTGTTGAGATCGGAAGTGTAGATCATCGGGCAGGCAAAATCCAGCAAGCCGGAATCCAGCCAGGTGGGCCAGTCCTGCCCGACCGAAAAAAAGCAGGAGGGGGTGGCCCCGTAGACAGCGGCGGAGACCGTGATGTTCGGGTTAACGGCTTTGACCGCATCCCGTGCCGCTTTGACGCAGGCGGTGATTTGTCCTGCACGCCATTTCTGATAAGCCCCGGTAAGTGCCATGGCGGGCCAGGGCTCCACGACGTGGCCGATGCCCTGTTCAAATTGTTCCCGGCAGCCCTTGCAGAAACACGCTGAACTGTTCTTGTAGCGAATATAATCCAAATGGACTCCGCTGAAGTTCCCGCTCCGGGCCAGCGTGGCGGCGGTCTCGGTAAGGAGCAGGCGATTTGCCGGATGCGAAGGGCACAGCCAGGGCAAGATCACTCCGGTGTCTGAAACCTGAAGCCGGTTTTCGGCTCGAAGGCGGCTCAATTGTTCCCCGGTTGCGGTTTCAAGGCTCAAACAGGAGAGCCAGGCATGAAGGGTAACCGGGTGGGCATTTTTTTTCGGAATGATTGAGGGGGGGAAAAGATCACGGAATTGACGCAAGGCTAGTGAATTGCCGACACGAACGAATGCCGTGTTGATCCGGTTGCTGCCCAGTGAGGCTTCAATGATTGGCCAGGAAGTGGAATCCGTCAGGTCGCTGTCATTCAGCCAGATACCGCGGATTTTTAGCGAGGGAGCCTGCGCGGGAAGTGCGGCATAGCGTCGCGTCAGGTCGGACAGAAAGACTTTCGCTTGAAGAGCGGCGTCTGGGCCTCCCTTTTTTGAAGCTGGTCGGATGAGTGTGCCGGTTGGATTCAGGGCCTTTTCCGCCTCTTGAAGACTGGCATAGTCGCCAAAGGGGCGTTCTTCTGAAAGCTGTTGAGCCGCCGCTTTTTGCCAGGCATCGGGAATGACGGTGGCCAACATGGCCAGGAGCATTTGTTTTTTATCCTCATCATTGCCGGGCTGAAGGATGTGGCTCATCCAGAAGCCGGACGGACTTTTCACCCACGCGGGTTCAGTGGTGGGTTGACCGCGATGGTCGAGCCATCGGGCGATAATCCGTGCGTTGCCGGAGTCCGGAACGGCCGGTACAAGATGGTCTGATGACTGGTGAACGATCTCCGGAAGACCGGGGAGGGCGGACTGATCGAACACAAAACCCTTCCATGATTGACGGGCTTCAGCCCGGCGGTATGGAGTGAGTTTGACCTGCATCAGGGAGGCCAGATCAGGATCCATTCCGTAGAAAACCAACAGGATTCCGCCTGAGCGGATTACAGATTGAAAGGCTTTCAGCTCCAGGCGTGTTGGGGCTGGATTGTAGGGAAGGATAACGACCCGGGCACCCCAGAGTCGCCACGGCGAAACCTCGTCATCGGTCAGAAATTTATGATGAAGCCCCACTTCATCCAGCCAGGCTCCGGTCTGCGTTGCCAGCGAGTTAGCGAGGGCCCGCTCGCTGCTGTCCTTGATTGAGGTTGTTCCCCTGACGATCACGATGTGGCGAGCGTCGAAGTCAAGCCAGCCAGCTCCGCAGACTCCCGAGAGGCTGAACAGGATCAGGGCGCTTATCCAGAGTGTCCGTTTCGGGCTCATTCCCCAATTCCCAGGTTCGGGTCGGCATCCATGTCCAACGCCTGGTCGAGCGGTTGGCGGCTCTCCCATTTGTGGAACGCGACACCGGCGATCATGGCGGCATTGTCCGTGCAATAGTGGGGAGCAGCGAGAATCAGGCGGAGCCTGCGTTTTTCAACCATGGCGGCCATCGTTTCGCGGAGACGCTTGTTGAGCGATACGCCTCCCACGACAGCGAACACTTTCGCGGATTCCGACACATGCGAAGCCCGTTGCGTCAGGGTATCTACAATGGCTTCCTGGTAACTGGCGGCCAGGTTGTTGACATCGGCCGCCGATCCGCCGCCAAGGGGGTGGTCCTTGATGTAATACAGAAGCGCGGTCTTGAGGCCGCTGAAACTAACGCAATTCCTCGGAATGAGGCCCGGCATGCGGGTCTGTAATTTTCGGACAAAGCCGCGCGGGAAGGAGACGAATGCGGGGTTGCCCGACCGGGCGGCTTTATCAATGGCGGGGCCACCGGGGTAGCCCAGGCCCAGGAGGTTGGCGCCCTTGTCAAATGCCTCTCCGGCGGCATCGTCGATCGTTCGTCCAAGGAGGGTATAACTCCCGATGCTGTTGACTTGAATGAAGCAGGTGTGCCCCCCCGAAACGATCAGGGCGAGAAAAGGACAGAGCGAGGCCGGGGGCATATCGGGATTGCCTAGGAAAATGGAATAGATGTGGCCTTCCAGATGATTGATGCCGATGAGGGGTTTGTTGAGCCGGATGGCGAGACCCTTGGCACCGGCCAGTCCTACGAGAAGGGAACTTGCCAGGCCGGGGCCCCGGGTGACAGCAATGGCGTCAAGGTCGTCCCATCTAACGCCCGAGGTGGTCACGGCCTCGGCGATGACTTCAGGGAGGTGTTCGACATGCTTGCGCGAGGCGATTTCGGGAACCACGCCCCCGTAGGGACGGTGATGGGCAATCTGGGTATAAACGATATTGGAGAGAACCGTATGGCCGTCCCGTACAACGGCGGCGGCAGTTTCATCGCAGGAGGTTTCGATGCCGAGGATATTCATTTTTTGCTTTGGAAAATCAGGATGCCCTTGAGTAAATCCATGGCCCGATCCAGTTGACGATCCGTGACGGTATTCAGATCGGCGGGTTTGTTTTTAGGATCAAGGATGCCCGGGGTTTCGATGTCGGCTCGTTTCATCAGGGTTTTCTGCCATTCTTCGGGAGAAACGGGTACGGCGATATCCGGCTCGATTCCTTTTTCGTGGATACATTGGCCGCTGGGGGTGTAATAGCGGGCCGTGGTGATACGGGCTGCAGCACCGTCCTCCACCGGCATGACATTCTGGACAGATCCTTTGCCAAAGCTTGTTTCGCCGACCAGGATGGCCCGCTTGTTATCATGCAGCGCGCCGGAGACGATTTCAGCCGCACTGGCTGAGCCGCCATTAATCAGGACGGCGAGGGGAAGTTCGGTGTAGTGGATGGAGCCCCCCGCGGTGGCCTGTAATTGTCGGGGCGAGGCGCCCCGGCCGCGGGTTGAAACAATGAGGGTGCCTTTTGGGAGAAACTTTTCGCTGACCTGGATGGACGACGAGAGCAGGCCGCCCGGATTATTCCGAAGATCAAGGATCAGTCCCTTCAGACCCTTGCCCCGGAGTTTGTCGAGCGCCTCCTGAAGGGCCGGGGCGGTGGGGTCGCTGAATTCGGTGATCCGGATATAGCCGATTGAGGCGTCCAGCATGCGGGTTCCCTTGATGCTGGATATTTTAATCTCCTCCCGGATGAGGGTGTGGGTCTTGAATTCCGCGCCGCGCAGGATTTTGACGGTGACCGGTGTGCCGGGATTTCCCCGCAACCGGGAGACAACGTCCCGCATATCCATCCGTTCGGTTTTGTTGGTATTGATTTCAATAATTTTATCGCCGGATAAAATGCCGGCGCGGAAGGCGGGGGTATCCTCCATGGGGGCGATGACGGTCAGGGCATTATCCTTGAATCCGAGTTGGATGCCGATCCCGCCGAATTTCCCCTGTGTTTCCTCCTTGAGTTCACGGTAGGCGGCTGGTTCCAGATATTGGCTGAAGGGGTCCAGCGACTGGAGCATGCCCTTGAGGGCGGCGGAGACGAGGTTGGAATAACTAACCTTATTTTCATCTACATAGTTTTGCCGCACCAGCAATATGGTTTTTGTGAGAATCCTGATTTGCTTGTAGGCCTCATCCTCACTCGCCTCTGCGGCGGGCGGGGTGGGGG
>JBAXMJ010000027.1:0-25432 GCA_037134355.1 bacterium
GTGACCGGGCGATTCTGTCCCGTGCCGACAGAGTGGTGGCAAATGGCGCGGGGATGGAGTCTTTTCTGGATAGTCTGGTTCGGCTTCGTCCGGAAGTTCGGATTATTGATGCCAGCGCCGGAATTGATCTGCTGGTGTCGGGGGGCGTCACGAATTCCCATGTGTGGCTCAGTCCATCACGTCATATCCGGCAGATTCAGACGATTGCCGCCGGGTTGGCTACCTGGGATCCTGTTAATGCGGGGTTATATCAGGCCAACGCCTCGCGATATGAGACTGAACTCAAAACTCTCAAAATGGAGATGGATCGGGACCTGGGTGAACTCAAGACTCGTGACATCATCACCTTTCATGAAGCCTTTCCCTATTTCGCTGACGAATTCGGATTGAAAGTGGTTGCGGTGATTGAGCGGGAACCGGGAGCCGAGCCTTCGGCCGGTGAGTTGGCCGCATTGATCAGGCAGGTTCGGGTGAGTGGCGTAAAGGCCTTGTTTGTGGAGCCGCAATATCCAGCCAAGTCAGCCGAGGCGCTTGCGCGGGAAACCGGGGCAGGGCTTTATCGTTTAGATCCCGTGGTTTCAGGTACGGTGGCGCCTGATGCCTATCTGAATGTGATGAGGTTGAATTTGATTCAATTGCGACGTGCCTTGAACTAATCGGAATCGGATTTTTATGAACTCTTGTTTCGTTGAAAATCTTGATTTTATATTCCTGATATACGGGTTGGCTTTTTTTCTGCTAGCCATGGTCGCCTTTTCCATGTCGCAAGCCCGGGGGCAGGGGGTAACCTGGATTTGGCTCGGGCTTTTTGGCGTTGTGAATGGCCTCAATGAGTGGGCCGATATGGTTGCGCCCGCATTAGGCGAGTCAATGGCGTTGATGTGTGTGCGGTCCGTCCTTCTCATTGTATCCTTTCTTTTCCTGTTTGAATTCGGACGGTGCAATGTAATCTGGTCTGGCAGGGGTAGGGTGGGACGGTGGATTTACATTCCTCTTCTGGTGCTGCTGGGTGTTGTCGCGTTTCAATTCGGGGGTGCGGGGATGCTGTCCTCGACTCGTTATGTCTTGGCATTTCCGGGCGGATTACTGGCGGCAATGGCATTGTGGCAATGGGGAGCCCCCTCAGCGGAGAAAAAACGAAATTTCCTGCACAGGCTTTCTGCCATGGCTATGGTGGGGTATGCGGTGTTGGCGGGCTTGGTGGCACCACGCGTGGACTTCGGGCTTGCCACGATTATCAATGCGGATGCGTTTCTGGCGACCACCGGAATGCCCATCCAGTTATTTCGGTGTGGGTTGGCCTGCGTCATTGCACTGGTTATTTGGCGTGAACATTTTATCTGGCGAAGAGATTGGTTTTTCGGCACAGACATCAAGTGGATTGTGAATTTGGAGTGCGGTGCGGGCTTCGTTGTCTTGATGATTTTGATTTTTGGTTTTGTGACCGTGAATCGGATTCAGCGTGTCGCCGGAGAGGAGGCACGGACCAGCCTTCTGAATATGAGCCAGTTGATTGAGGCCGCCATCAATCCAGAACGGGTGGCACGGGTTGTTGAAGAGAAATCAAATTCAGCAAGCCCGGATTACACACGACTCAGGAAACAATGTCAGGCGATGGCGGATTCGGGGTTTGATATCCGCTACCTGTATCTGATGCGAAAGGAGGCGGGTCACATCATTTTTCTCATTGATGTGGAGCCGTCACGGTACAGTGGCATTTCGGATTATCCGAATGCTCAGCTCGGGGATGTATACCAGGATGCGCCGCCTGAAATTGATCGTGTTTTTGAAGCCCGAACCAGTGTGGTTCAGAAAAAAGCCTATTCGGACCGATGGGGGCGTTTCGTGTCAGCGTATTCACCCATACTGGATCCTCAATCAGGAAACGTTCTGGCTGTTCTCGGGGTGGATCAGGCCGATGCCCGGTTGGATAAAAGCATCCTTCAAAAGCGACTTCTGCCAGTGCTGGTTACCGCCATGCTCGCCCTTTTGATCATGATGTTCACCGTGATTGGGCTCAGAATCGGGGAGGAGAATCAACTGAGGACCCTTTCATTGTTACGTGCTCAGGATCAACAGGAAACACTCTGGAAACTGGCCGATTCTATCATCGCAACCGACGGGAATTCAATTTCGGTGTGGCATCGGATTGCTGAAGAAGCGGCACGGGTTGTCGGGGTCGATCATGTTGTAATCATGTTTATTGACCCCGACAAACAGGAATTTCATATGGAGGATCGTTTCGATGTCGCTCGTGGGCTTCATTCCGCCGGGGAGGTTGTTTCAGGAAAGAACTATGAGGTCTTGAAGGGCATTTTTGAGGAGGGACGTACTCTGGCTGTGGATGAGGTTATGTCCGGCAAACGGATTTCCGACTTGAAGTCATGGTGTCTTGAATCAGGGAGTCGGTGCGCGCTATTTTCCCCGTTTAAAGTCTCTGGAAAAGGTGGGGGAATAATAGTTTTTTCACAGAAGTGTGCTGGTCGGAAATGGCTGAGTGACGAAGTTCGCTTTGCGTTTGAGCTAGCGAATCTAGTGTCGCGAAGTTTGGTGAATCGCGATCGGGATAGGGCGGAAAAGGCCCTCAGCAAGGCCAATGAGGAACTTGAAGTTCGTATTCGTGAGCGCACGGAGCAGTTATTCCAGAAGAATATAAAACTCAGGCTTGAAATCGAGGAGCGCGAACGACTTGAGGCTGGACACAATAAGCTTGAGGCACAGATCCGGCAGGCGCAGAAACTGGAAAGCCTCGGAGTCATGGCAGGCGGCATCGCTCACGATTTCAACAACATCCTGATGGCGATTCTGGGCAATGCGGAGCTGGTCAGGCTGGAGCTTCCCCCGGGAACCCCGGTGAGGGGTTATATTCAGGATATTGAGACGGCTGCCAATCGGGCGGCTGCCTTGTCAACCCAGATGCTTGCCTACTCCGGAAGGGCGTTCATTCAGATCCAGGCTGTTGATTTGAACGCTCTAATCAGAGATATGAGTGGAATTCTGGAAGCGGCGGTGAGTAAAAAAGTGACCCTCCTGTACACCCTGGAGGAGACCCTGAAAACGATTGACGGGGATTCTTCTCAGATCGGTCAGATTCTACTGAACCTGGTGATTAATGCTACGGAGGCGATCGGGGATGAGGCCGGCGTGATTACCATTCAGACAGGAACCCTCTGGTGTGATCCGGAAATGTTGACCTCCCTGTGGGTGAACGAAACCATGCCTGAGGGGGAATACGTTTACCTCGAAGTCCGGGACACGGGGTGTGGAATGGAGCAGGGAATCCTGCCTCAGATTTTTGACCCGTTTTTCACGACCAAGTTTACAGGGCGGGGGCTCGGGCTGGCCGCAGTGATCGGGATTGTCAGAGGGCACAGCGGTACCATTCAGGTTTGCAGTGAGACGAAGCATGGAACCACTTTCCGCGTGTATTTCCCGGTCGGACGACTGCCGTCCGAATCTCCGGAAAAGCCGGTTGAGCGGGATAAATACCGGGGGTGTGGAGCGATTCTCCTTGTGGATGATGAGGAGCAGGTTCGTGAGCTGGGCGTGAACTATATTGAGCGACTTGGATACCGGGTTGTGGAGGCTGTGGACGGGTTTGACGCCATTGAGAAGTTCAAGCAGAATCAGGCCGATATCCGGTGTGTCCTGATGGATCTGACCATGCCGCAATGCGATGGATATGAGGCGCTGCGGGAACTCAGAAAAGTGGATCCTGCGGTCAAGGTCATTCTCTGCAGCGGCTACATCAAGGAAGATGTTTTAGCTCGGTTTTCGGATCTGAATATTGATGGGTTTCTTCATAAGCCCTACGGGTCTGAAGCGTTGGCAATGCAGGTGGAGGAAACGCTCCGGGGTGACCCTCGCGAAGCGCCGGGATGAATAGGCATTGTCTCGAATTTTTCTTTTGGTACATTCCTGTTTTTCCCTATCGGGAAACCTGTGATGTGAATCAGAATAGGAAGGCATTGGTCATGAACTTTATTGCCTGTGGGGTCTGTTTTCTACTCTGCCTGACAACGACGGTGCTATCGGCGCCGGGGGCTGGTTCGGGCGACAAGGAGTGGAATGCCACTCCGAACGATGTGAACAATCTCCTGAAGAGCATGAAGGATCTGATCAATGTCAGCTACAAGACGGAGGTCGCGTCGCTCGACCAGATTGACTCGGATCCGGCTAAAAACCCCATCCTGTACCGATCAGGCCATTACAATTATTCCTACACCGAGGGACAGCGTCAGAAGCTCCGTGCCTACGCGCTGTCGGGCGGCATGTTGATCTATAATACCGGTTTGGGCTCGGCCCCGTTTTACCGATCCACCGTCAGGGAGCTGGGGTTGATGTTTCCCGAGCAGCCGATTCAGCGGTTAACCTCGGATCATCCGATTTTTCACTCCTACTATGACCTGGATCAAGTCAAGTATTGTCCCGGCGTCCGCAAATCGGGGTTTATGGGGAGCGAGCCCTGGTTTGACGGGGTGGAAATCAATTGCCGTGTAGTCGCGCTCGTTTCACGGTGGTGTATGGCGGTGGGATGGGAAGACAAGGTGGAACCCCAGTTCCAGGCGTATGAGCCGGCTTCAGCCAAAAAGCTGGGTGTGAATATCTTCTCTTATTCCTCGGCCATGCGGGCATGGGCCAAGAGTCAGGCTCAGGCTATTAAGTTCGTTGATAAGCCGGAATCCGGAGCCGACAAGGTGGCGATTGTTCAGGTGGTCTACGATGGCATTTGGAAGACACGGCACGCGGGTTTGTCCGTGCTGCTGCAGACGTTCAACAATAAGACGGAAGTACCCGTGAAATACGCGATCAAGGAGACCCGGCTCACGGATCCTGCCATTTTCAATGCGCCGCTACTGTATCTAACCGGGCATGAATTCTTCAGATTGCGAAAAGGGGAGGCGGAGCAGCTCAAGAAATACCTGGAGAACGGGGGGTTTCTGTTGGCCGAGGCGTGCTGCGGTCGCAAGGGGTTTGACTTGTCATTCCGCCAGTTGATGGCTGCCGTATTCCCTGACAATGCCCTGAAAGCCATCCCGTTGGGCAATGTGATTTACAGGACGCCAAATGATGTGCAGAAGGTGGGGGTGACCCCGGCGTTGCAGCAGGATATGGGGATGGCGGTGATTCCTCCGCGGTTGGAGGGGATTGAGTTGAGCGGCCATGTGGCTGTGATCTACAGCCCCTTCGGCATGGCGGGTGGCTGGGAAATGTCGCAGAGTCCTTATGCGCGCGCCTATGACGACATCAGTTCTCAGCGATTGGGTCAGAACATCCTGATGTATTCGGTGACACAATGATGCGGGCAGAACTCAGTCGGTGTGTGGCTGTGGTGTGCTTGCTGTGGGGTGTCTCCCTTGCGCAGGGTGCCGTCCCGAGTGGAAATGAAGTGGCTCGCGACCTGACGTTTGCAAAGACCCCCACGATGCGGAAAATGATTCTCGACGAAGCGCTCGGGAAGCCACACTTCTTCCGCTACCTGCAGATTTTGGAAATGGAGTCAGGAGTGGAGCAGGGGTGTCCTGTCATTAAACTGACCACCTGCGAGCCGAGTTCCAAGATGTTCATCAAATTCAAGGTGGTGAAAACGCTCTCCCTCGGGAAGTTGAAAGAGGCACCCGAGTCCACGATTGGCGATGCCATTGCCGTCACCGGGAACATTCAGAGCGTGGATCCTGTGAAGCGCGTTATGGTTGTGGATCCGGTGATTGTGCGCTACAAGGATCTTCTGGCCCGAAAGGGCGGCAAGGAAATGCTTCAGGAGCGGGATTCCTCCGGAGTGGTGTATTCCTTTACGGGTGGCAAGGAGCCTGTGAATCTCTCCAAGCGCGACGAGGATCTTGTCCAGTATGAGGAAAAAATCCTCGCCGAACGTGGCAAGGATGGTTGGGCCCGGTTCCTGCTGGATGAAATAGCCAAGCGGGACAAGGTTGAGAAGGCGGCGCGGGCCAAGCTGGATATTTACAAAAAGGAGACGGTGACTGAGGATTCCAAAGTTCCCGCGCAGAGTGTGATTACAGGCGATGAAGAGTGAGTCGTAACGTCCATGGCCAAAACACCCAAATCTAAAAATAATGATGCCGTCAAGGTGTCCAAGGAGCCCCGAGGGGAGGGGATTAAGGCGTTCCTCAACTCCGAGGAAATGCACAAGCTCAGCCGGATTGTGCTGATGTCCCGCTATGTGGTTGAAGGAAACCTCTCGGGTGCGCACCGGAGTCCCCTGAAAGGCGCCAGTTCGGAATTTGCCGACCATAAAGCCTACGGGGTGGGGGATGATCCCAAGCATATCGACTGGAAGGTCTTGAGTCGAACCGACCGTTATTACATCAAGCGCTACGAGGATGAAACCAACCTGCGGGTGTACATCATTCTGGATCGCAGCAACTCCATGGGATACGGCAGTGCCGGCCTCCGGAAATATGATTTTGCCTGTCGCCTGGTTGCCGCCCTGGGTTACGTGGTAGTCAAGGCCCGGGATTCCGTGGGATTGTTCGTATATTCCGACAAGATCGACATGGAGGTGGAGCCCCGGAACTCGCTCAACCACCTTCATAATATGCTTAAACGGTTGCAGGGAATTGAGCCGGCTTCCACCACCAATACGGCGGAGACGCTCCACCAGATCGCCGCCTCGATCCATAAACGTGCCCTGGTGGTCGTGATTTCGGATCTTCTGGACAACGAAAAGGAAGTCAATCTTGCGCTGGCTCATTTCCGGAAACGGCTTCACGATGTGATTGTGTTTCATGTTCTCGATCCCGTGGAGGTTGACTTGTCGCTCAAGCAGGGATTTGAGTTTGAGGACATGGAGACCGGGGAACTGCTTACCGTGGATCCTCGGGCACTGGCGGCCGATTACCAGAAGGTGTTCGGGGAATTCCTGAAGCAATACCGGACGACCTGCGAGGGGATGAAGGTGGATTACCGCCTGGTTCAGACCGATCAATCCGTGGAGACGTATGTAAGAGCGTATCTGGAAGAACGGCGGAGACAGCCGAAGTAACGTTATGATTTCTTTCCTTAATCCCATATTCCTGGCGTTCGGGGGCGCTTTGCTCATTCCCCTGGTTCTGCACATGATCCAGTCGAGCCGGACGGTGCGCCTGCCGTTCAGTACGATCCGTTTCCTTCAACTCGCCGCCAAGCGGTCATCGCGCCGCATCAAGATGGAAAATCTCCTGTTGTGGTTGCTGAGAACCCTGTTGATGGCTCTTCTGACGGCGGCTTTTGCCATGCCCATGATCCGCACCAAGGATTTCGGGAATCTTCTGGGCCGGACCGCCCGTGATGTGGCCATTGTGATCGATGGCTCCTATAGCATGGATTATAAGATGGGGCGGCAGGGGGTATGGAATCAGGCAACGGATCTGGCGGCCTCGATTATCGAGGGGCTTGCCGAAAAGGACCGGTTCTGCGTGTATCTGGCGGGTGACCAGGTGACGCCCATTTGCGAGCAATTGACGAGCAAAAAAGAAGAAACGGCTACCCGTCTCAGGGCGCTCCTCGTGCCGAAAGGGTCGTCCAAACTGTGTCCCGCCACCCTGGCAGGTCTGGGCGCCCTTGATCAGGACGGAAGCCGGAACGAGCGGGAACTCCATATTATTTCCGATCACCAGTTTCTTCCCTGGGCCGGATTTAAAAAGAGTGAGGCGGGCGCCTTGGGGACGAATGCCGCAGCCGTTTCTGCCGCTGAGTCCGAGGGCGGAGTGTGGGATCCCGCCAAAGTGAAGGATAATACCACCTGCTTTGTAACGCTTCTAGGGGCACCCGAGCCGGAGAATGTCGCGCCGATTGATGTGGATGTGGATCCCAAGTTGATTACTACGGAAACCCCGTGCCAGGTGACGGTTCGTTTTCTCCGTAGCGGGCCCCAGCTTGAAACGACGGCGGCTTTGTTTGTGGATGACAAGGAGCTGGGGCGGCGCTCCGTGACGCTGGGAGGTGGGAGTGCCAATGAAGCCAAGTTCATGATCCCGCCCCAGGGAGGGGGCGTTCATACGGTTCGGATCGAGACGCCGGATGACAGTCTCGCGGTGGATAACTCGTTTTTCTTTTTGCTTCGGGTTCGGGAGAAGTTGCCCGTGTTGTGCGTGGGAACGAAGGACAGCACCCTGTTCCTGAGAGCGGCATTGGGAACCGGGGTTGGTGGTGTCTCTTCCATCGATGTCAAATCGATCACTCCCGAGGGGTTGGCCGGGGAAATGCTTGGCACCTATTCGTGTGTTCTGCTCTGCAACGTCATGCCCTTGGCGGGGCAGGAGATCAAATCGCTGGAGCGCTATGTTGCTTCTGGCGGATTGCTGGTGGTGTTTCCTGGCGATGCGGGTGGTATGGCGGACTACGGTTCCTGGGCCTCCCTGCCCGCGATGCCGTCTGAAGTACTTGATTTGCCGATGGCGGAACGGAAGCGTTTATTGAGCTGGGAGAAGCCCGCCCACCCGATTGTATCGGGTTTCAAGGGAGCCGGAATTGCGCCGAGCCTGGTGATCAAGCGTCAGTTGAAGTGCGCGGCCTTGAAGGAAAAAGCCGAAACCCTTGTCTCCACAGGGGCGGGATACCCCTTCATGATCCTTCGCCCCAGTGGTCGCGGAGTGACGCTGTTGTTCACCGTGTCGGCGGATCGTTCGTGGAGTGACTTTCCGTTGTCGCCTTACTTCCTTCCCATGGCTCATCAACTGGTTCAGTACTCCGCCGGAATCGGTTCGGGAACGCCCTTTTTATGGGCGCGGGAAAGTCTTTCCCTGTCGGAATTCCTGCCTGAAGCCACGCGTGAATCCGTCCTGAAAAGCCCGGAAGGAAAGTCCGTTTCCATCCGGAGCACCGTGGTGGATGGCGAAACGGTTTCTTTCGCGGAAGGGCTCACGGCGCCGGGCATCTACCGGGTGAACCAGCCAGGCGGGGGCAATGACAAGCCCGCATTGGCCATCAATATGCCCCGTGGCGAGTCTGACATGACGCCCGTCAAGCCGGAACATGTTCCGGCCATCCTGGGTTTGAAGACCCTCCAGATGGCGACCGGCAAAGAGGATCTTATGAAGAAAATCGAAGACTTCCGGGTTGGCAAGACATTGGGTGAGCCGATTTTATGGCTGGCGTTGCTGGTGGCTATCCTGGAGTCATTCTATTCCAATTTCCTGATGCGGAAGGGGTCGAAATTGACTGACTCACTGGCAATTGCCCCTTCCGGGAAAGTAAAGGACAAGGACTCGTGATCATTTACGAACATACAGTGCCTGCGGCGGTAATTGTAGCGGGGGCCTTGGTGGCCGTGGCGGTCAGCTTCGTCGGGTACTGGTTCTATGCGAAGCGCGAGTGGACGCTGGTTCCGATGGTTGTGTTGAGGGCGCTCTTTCTGATCCTGCTGGCATGGTGCCTTTTCATGCCCGGGTTACGATCCGTTCAGACGCTGGCGCAAAAATCCCGGTTTTTGGTTCTGGTCGACAAGTCGCAGAGTATGACGATGACGCCGGTCAAGGACGCCACCAACCGGTGGCAGGTGGCGCAGGGCGTCCTCGGGCTCCCGTGGCTGGCCACCCTGGCTGAGAAATGCGACATTGATATTTATTCCTTCGATGCGGATGTCAGTGGAAAATTAGCACTGGATGAGGTGACGCATTTGACTCCCAACGGAACCTCCACCTTGCTACGGGATGCGTTGAATAAGACGGTGGGGCGGTATCAGGGGCTGGATGTGACCGGGTGCCTGCTGCTGAGTGACGGGATTGATACGCGAGAGGCGTTTTCGGATTGGTCGCTGGAAAAAAGGCCTTTCCCCATCTATTCCATGGCATTGGAAAAGAATGCGGTGTGGGACGAGGAGCCCGATGTCCGCGTTGAAACGGTTAACACCCCCCGTCGCGTGACGGTGGGATGGCAGTCCGAATTAAAGGCGGTGATTTCGGGGCAGGGCACAAAGGGGCTGCCGATCCGGGTCCAGTTGCTTAAGGATGGGGCTCCGTTGCAGGAACAGGAGACCCAGATTCCTGCCGGTGGGGGAAGTCGTGAAGTTGTCTTTTCACTGGATCATTCGGTTGTGGGAATTAGCACCTACAGTATTGTCCTGCCCCCTTTCCCAAAGGAATCGCAAACTAATGACAATCAATTTGCCTTGAATGTGCAGGTGCTGGACGCCAAGAATCGCCTGATGTATGTCGAGGGGACGCCACGCTGGGAATCCAAATATCTCTCCCGAACCCTGCGGGAAAGCAAGACGGTCAACCCCGCCATTTTCCTCCGGGGTCCGAAGGGGAAGTTTATGACCTTCGGGGTGCGGGGGGATGTCGCCCCCGACATGCAGGAATCGCAGTTGGCGATGTTTAAGATTGTGATTCTTGGAAATCTGAGCGCGGAAGAACTGGGCGAAGAGCGTGCCCGAACGCTGGTGAAATTTGTTGAGACCGGTGGCAGCCTGGTTCTCCTGGGCGGAACCAAGGCGTGGTCGCCGGAGGGGTTCGTGAAAACGGGACTGAAGGCTGTACTGCCCGCCAAGGCCTTTACCGCCAAAGCGCAGGAAGGTGAATTTCCCGTGCGCCTGACGGATCAGGGTCGCTCGCATGCGGCGTTCGCGGGGGATGTCGCGTTTTGGGAGAAGGTGCCCCCTGTGCTTTCCATTTTCCCCAAAGTGATTCCCTCGCCGGCGGCCCGTGTGTTGGTTGAGGCCAAGACGGCGGAGGGTATGCAGCCGATGATCCTGGTTCAGGATTTCGGGCAGGGTAAGGTGGTGGCGATATTCTCGGATTCGATTTGGAAATGGCAGTTGAGCCCCGATGCCATGAAAAACAAGCCGTATTCCCGGTT
This sequence comes from bacterium, assembly GCA_037134355.1. GTDB lineage: Bacteria > Verrucomicrobiota > Kiritimatiellia > CAIKKV01 > CAITUY01 > JAABPW01. The sequence continues at coordinate 10,798 of JBAXMJ010000027.1, forward strand.
CTGGAACCAGTTGGTGTCGTGGTTGTCGCCCAAGCTTGAAAAAACAGAGGGGAAGGCCTGGGATGTGTTCATGGACCGGGATCAATGTTTCCTGGGGGAGGAGGTCGAGATTACCGCGCGGTGGACGGGTTCGGACAAACCGCCTCAAGGGGCGGTTGTGAAGGCCGAGATTACCATGCCGGACAAGCGGAAAGTTCCCTTTTCCATGACCAGTCAGATGAATCAAGTGGTGGATGGGAAGTCGGCCCCGGTGTTCAGCGTCAAGTTCAAGGGTGAGCTGGCGGGGATGTATTCTGTACTGGCGGCCTCCGATACCGGGGGGCCGCGGCTGGAGTCTGATACCTTGTCATTCTCGGTTAAGCCGTTCACTCCCGAATCCGTTCCGCGTCCGGCTGCCGTTGAAATCGTCAAGGCTGTTACGGTGAACAGCGGGGGGGTGTTCTTCGAGTCAGCGGAGGAGTTGGACCGGGCCTTGGCTGCACTCCAGCCGAAAAAGCTGGAACAGGAGATTTCGGAGTTCAAATCGTTATGGCAGCATTGGGCGATCATCAGTTGCCTAATCGCCTTGATCTCGATAGAGTGGATTATTAGAAAATTAAGAAATCTGACCTAAAGCAGGGGATGATCATATCGTGAAGCACGTTAATCGGATTCTAGGTTTGGTTTTGGGTGGTTTGGTAGTGATGGCGGTTGCGCCGGTGATGGCGGAGTCAAACCTGTGTTTTAACAGTTCTTTTTCCTCCACGAACGACCCGTTTGAGGGCTGGGGGCTCGATTACGATTGGTCGGGAAATTCCAAGCAGATGGGCAACCACAAAAATGTGTCTTTCCTGTCTGAATTCAAGGGGAGATCGAACGTGTTGAAAATGGCGATCCCTGCGGGTTATGAATCCAAGGTTGAGACTCCGATCATGGAGTATGAGCCCGGGGCTCGATACAAATGTACTTTTGACCTCTACGCCGATATCGGGAATGTGAGAGTGTTATTTCTCGGCTACGCCTTGGCGCCCGGAGTGCCGCCCGGCGATTTGCCGAAGTTTTCGGATTTGAGGCGCATCTATAAGGGGGATGCCCAGGATGCAAGCGGAGCTTCATGGAAGTCTATGACGGTCATTTTTCCGAAAGAAGAAATTTCGGAACTGGCCTATAAACATTTGAAGAAAGTCCGGTATATGACGGTCATGATGTTTGTGCCTGGCGCGACTTTCGGTGCAGGAACCTTTTGTATTTCCACTGTGAAAGTGGTGAAGTTGCCCGGAAAATGCAAGGTGCTGAAGAGTGCCTCGAAATAGTTTGAGGACTGATTAAGGAAAGGAGAATTTCCATGGCGCCTGTAACGCTGATTGGACAGCTTGTTAAAGTCGGCCGGATGCTGAACCGGTGGAGTGCGGAAGTCCGATTCACTGTCGGGATGTCAGTAATCCTGTTTATCTTGGAGAGTATGGCGGCGACGGATATCATGCTCCCTTTCCAGCGGGGTGGGCGGGTGGTGGCCTGGGGGCTTCTGGTCATTCTCGTTGGTGTGTTGGTGGAGCGATTGTTTCGGGTTTTGTCACGGCGTCCGTCGCCTGAATTGGTTGCGGTGAGTGTTGAACAAACGTTTCCCCAGCTCGACAATCACCTGATCAATTTTCTTTTATTTTCGGCGTCCGGCCGTAAGGATTCCTTTACGACGGCTTATCTCAACATGGATATTCCCCACTGGAATGAACTGGATTTCAGAGCCATGAAGAATCTGCGCACGCTACGGCGGGCGCAGATTGCGCTTGGGGTGGCGATTGCCCTGACCCTGATTCCCTATCCTCTTGTTGGCCAGGCCTGGCCGGTGGCGATGGGGCGTATCATCAATCCGTTCTCCAATGTTGCGCCAGTAAGTCTGACTCATATTTTGAGCACCACTCCCGGTAATGCGACCGCGCTGCAGGGCGGGAATGTCTCGGCATCATGCCAGGTCAAAGGGAAGGCGGGGCATGAGGTGTGGTTGGATGTCCGGCCGGCTGATGGGACGGCAAAGACTTACAATCTGGGTGCGCTTAAGGGGCATGGAGTGGAGGGATTCTCCAATACCTTCTTCAAGGTCACCACGGCCATGCAGTACCGGTTTCGCGCCGGGGATTCATTTTCGCCGGATTGGTATGCAATTACCTTGCGTCCCCCGCTGGCCTTCACCGCGATTTCAGTGAAAGTGGTTCCACCATCTTACATGCTGATCCCCCCGCGCCAATACGATGCCCAGGCGGCTGCAATCGATGTTCCTGTAGGATCCGTTGTGTCGCTTGAAGTGAAGTGCAATGCCCCTGTGAACGGTGTTGTCCTCTCAGGGTTCGGTCCGCCCGTTGCCTTGTCCCGGAAAGGGGATGATAAGGTTTGGGAGGGAAGTGTCATTGTCACAAACGGTTCCGGATTCGTTCTTTCCGCCACGGCGGCGAATGGGGATCCGGCGGAAACCACGCTGGGTTACAATCTCATGCCGGATCGGTCCCCGACGCTGACGATCAAATATCCCAAGCAATCGGTGGTTTTGTTGCCCGGCGGGGCGCCCAGTATTGATTTCGCGGTCTCGGATGATTTCGGGTTGGACGAAATCACAATCGAACAGGTTCTTGATACCGAAGATAAGACGGCGCCCGCAACCGTGTTGAAAACCTACAAGTGGGTGACTTCCAAGACGCGTGAGTACACCGCGCTTTGGAAAGGCGACATCCGGAAAACATCCGACACCGGTAATCTGACCTTGCGGGTTGTGGCAAAGGATAACCGGCCCGGAGTGAAGAATGTCGCCCTGTCCTCATCCCTGGTGTTCACACTGGATGAGGCGTCGGTTGCGGCGAAAAAAATGGAGGAAGCCGCGAAGAAGACACTTGATGACTTGAACCGGGTGATTGAGCTTCAGCGCGAAAATATTGCGCAGACCAAGCAACTGCAGGGAATTTTGAATACCAGTGCCCCTGACCAGTGGATGGAGGCGGGCGCCCGCCAGGAAACCATACGGGGGATCGTCAAGCAGGTCATGGAAAAGGGAGGCGGGCGAAGTCTGGGGAATTTGCTTGGGATGGTCCGGAAATTATACGCCAGTGAAATGGCCGAGGTCATTCCGGCCTTGCAAGGCGTGCCGGGTGTCAAGGAGGCTGCGCAGAAGGTGAAACAGGTCGGTCGCGCCCTGTCCATGGAGGAGAAAATCTTGCGTCAGTTAACCTTTGCCGAGGAGGCCGCAAAGCAGGCTCTGTATGACAGCAAGAATAATTCCCTGGTCGGGATTTTGGATGGGATTATGGGGCAGCAGGATAAAATTATCAAGGCCACCGGCCTTTGTATGACCCAGGGCATAGCTGTGGCGGCTTCCGTTACGGCAGATCAGGATTCATTAGGCTCCGAGGTGTCGGCGTTTATCAAGGCCTGTCTCGCAGCCGCTGAAGCGGGGCAGGGGGAAGACAAGGATAATGCCGCCTTCCTGGTATCCATTGCCCAGGGATGTGAGAAGGAGAAAATCGGGGGCGACATGCTTCTGGCGGCCGAGCAGCTCGAAAAGAATGTGCCTGTTGCCGCGATGCCTCATGAGCAGAATGCCTATGCCAAGCTTCTGGCAATCAGGAAGAAATTTGACGAGGCCACGGCCCAGGTGGATAAGGAGAAAGAGTCGGAGATGGTGGAGGCCCTCAAGGAAGCCAGTGCGAAACTGGCGAAACTCAAGGACATGGAAGAGAAATTAAAAGACGCCATGGACAAGGTTGAGGAGAACAAGGATAAGAATTCCAAGAAGACCGACAAACTCGAGGAAGAGGCCGACGAGATCCAGAAGAACATCAAGGAGGCCTTGCAGCAGGTTCCTAAGGATCTGGATATCTTTGCGCACCTGAATGTCGGCAACGATCTGGTTGAGGATGTGTTTTCAACCTTTGAAGAAGTAACTCAGGCGGCGGGGTCCGAAAACGAGTCGGGGGGTGGGCCTGTAAAAGAAAAGGCAGTTGCCAAACGGGAATATCTGGCTAAGGATATGGAAAAAGCGAAGGGGTTGCTTGACGATTTTGAGATGTGGCTTGGTAAAAAACCAGATGCAACAAAGGTCACCGTGGAGGCCGCGGACAAGAAGGAAATGCCGGAGGGGGTAGCCCTGACGCCTTTGCAAACCGAGATGAATGACATCATTGGCGATCTATTGAAACAGGACAAGGAGGAGGCGAAGAAAGCGGATGATGGCGCCATCAATGCCGCCGTTCCGGATTTGGAAATGGGGGGTGAGGTAATGGAGGGGGACACCACGACCTTCTCTGCCAAGGGGAAATCGGGAAACAAAGAGCCGGATCACAAGGAGCAGGATGGGCGCTCGAATGTCGGCCGGCAGGGTATGGCCAATGGTGAATCCGCTGCCGCTTCTGGAACGATTGGCAAAGGAGACGATAATATTGAAGCCCGGCGAACCCAGGATCCCACCCAGTCGGGACAGGTTACTGCGGATGGCGAGGCGGATACGAAGGCCACAGGTGGCGGCAAGCTCGGATCCGGAAAAGGCGATGGGTGGGGCGATGGAGGTGGAACCACCCGCATGGATTCGGCTGAAAAAGGATCGGGAGCGCAGAGTCTGGCGATGATGACGAAACGGGCGGATACCACGTATGCCCAGGCTTCCATGAAGGGAATGCGTTCCGACTCCCTGAAAAATGCCGCCCATCATCTGCGTCAGGCGGAGGATGCCGTTTCCAAGGGCGCTCCCATCGGAGAGATTGCGGAATGGAAGCGAAAGGCCATGGCTGAACTGAAAAAAGCCAAAATCGAACTGGGTGAGAGGAGTGCGGCCAGCCTTGATGGTCGGAATTCCACCTCGATGGTGAATGATATTGTTGAGGCGAGTCCCGATGAGGCGCCGGCGAAGTACCGGGGACTGGTTTCGGAATATTACAAGAAACTGAATGAATCGCTGTAGGGCTTTGATTCGGGAATACGGTTAGGAATACGATTACGATTATGATTACGATAACTCGGCTAATGGTTTTGTGTGTCGGGGCGGTGGCGCTTCTCGTGAATCCTGTAACAGCGGCTGACGCCTCGGAGTGGGCGGTCAAAGACGCCTCGATCCGGTTCCAGCTCGATTTGACGGTCAACCCCAGTCATCCCAGTGCCGGGTATTTCGTGACGATTCCGGATGGTGGGATTTTGCCTGGTCCGGCACCCCTGTCTGCTGTTTTTGATGACAAAGGAGCCCCGCTGGGAAGTGGTGTGCTGTGGCACAATGTGGCTAAGGGGTGCGGGGTGGTCTTTCAGGCTCCCGCTACAGGGCAGTCTGTGGTGATCTATTTTTCCGGATCGACGAAATCGAAATTGTGGACGCCGCAGTCCGGGCTGACTCCCGGCGCTATTTTCTGTGAGACCTATGGAACCGCCTCCCAGCAAGCGGCGCACCAGTTGGGTGAACTCGGGCGTGTTGGGGCCAAGGCTCAGTTTGGCAATCAGGTAAGGACTGCCGGGACTTACAAGGGGGATATGGTTCCCCTTGCCCTTCAGGAATGGCGCCCGGGCGGGACAGCGATGTATCTTCTTGCCCATGTGATTGTCAGTGATCCGGGGGTTACTTGGGTGGCACCTCTTATACGAGCCGGTCAGATGGATATTGTGATAGACGGAAAACCGGTTAGCGTGACGAAAAAGAATGAAAAACGGGGAGGGGTGGGTGGGGCGGTCCAGCTTTCTGCAGGACCTCATCGGGTTGAATTGTATGGCTATAATTCAGCAGGGGGTGCCACCGGGCCGATGATGTTGACCTGGCGGACTCCTAAAACCACAATCCAGGAACTCGGGGGACCGCGTGCCCCTGATCTCAAGTATCCCGGAACCCCCATGTGCGAAAGCCGGTTCCCGAGGGATGATGAAATTATCAAATCCGGATCCTGCAAAATCCGGACTATTCAGGCCCAGGATGGCGGGCCCATTGCCAGTTTCACGATGTCGCCCGGAAGTGTGTTTTGGTTTCCGGAGGAGGAGGCGATTATTCAGTATGGGCTGCGGGTAGATCCGAAGGGTAATCCGACGGGAACCCGGTACACGTGGACTTTCGATGGTATGCCGGGGGCGTTGGCCTCCGGTTCCGAATTGACGTGGCTATTTAAGGGGGGCGAGGATACCGGGGTGACGCTTACGGCGGAATCGGGCGGGAAACGATCCACTGCCCGTATCCTCTTTTACCCCTATTCCGAGGACAAGAGCAGCATCGCGTATGATTCGACGCGTGCGGATTTTCGACAGGCCTGCCTGACTATGGTGAAGTCTTTTTCTGAAAAGGAGGATCCCTTCTCCGGCTGGACTCCCGGCATGTGGAGTAATCTGTTCAGGGTCCTGGATCTCCAGATGGAGGATCCGTTGCTTGGCTATCTTGTGACGCAGAGGTGGGACTTCCTGAAGAAAAAACTGGATGATGCGAAGAAAGCGAGATTGCAGGATTTGTTCCTGATTATCAAAGCGCGGCAAAATCCGAAAGAGGCGCTTAAATGGGCGCAGGAGTTCTGTAATGCCGACTGCCCTCGCAATCGGATTGTAATGCTGCAGTTAAAGCAGGCTGAAATTCTGATGTATTACCTGAATGATTTGGAGGGGGCTCGTAAAATCATCACCCCCTTGTTGCTGTCTTCGGGTGAGGAGGGGGAATGGGCGAGAATCAGGATGGGCGACCTGGAATTCCTGTCCCGTAACCTGAATGAGGCCACGGAGCGATATGGGGAGGTTCAGAACCGTTCTAAAGCCGGGTCGGTGAAAGCTCCAGCGATCATGACCAAACTTCATGAATCGACTCTTTCCGGGCCGGTAAAATCGGCTGATTTTGCGAAAAAGAATGCGCCCCAGAAGAGTGTTGTCAGTAAGCCTTCTGAATTCGAAACCCCGGGTTCTGTGGCCGATTGGAAACTGTCCGCCATCCGGGATGTGGCCGCCTCAGAGACAGTCGGGGGTCTGATGGAGCAGGGGTTTTATGATGAGGCGCTTCACGCCTTGAAGACGTGGGAGCGGTCGTTCCCGTTGAACAAGATTACGGGCGATTACATCCTTCGGGAAGCGACATTGTACATTGCCTTGAAAGACTATAAACGGGCGCGTGTGATTTTGACTGCCTATTGTGAACAGATTGACGCTTCTAATTTTCTGCCCGGGGCCATGAAAATGGTCAGGAGTTGCATGATCTATATGAATGAGCCCGATGCAGTGGTGGATAAATACTATAACGAACTCCTGAAGCGAACCCAGTTCGGTGGCGGAGAATAGGGGCTTGCGAGTGCCGTTAAATTATACTGGAGGGATGGGGATGAAGGCGAGTTTACTAACAGGATTGTGTTTGATGGTGATGGCGGGTTTTGTGTCCAGGGCTGATGTCGCGCAGGAACGCCATCGTCTTTATACGCCGACGGATCCCGAGGCCACGGGCGGTATCACCGGGATGATCGCCAAGCCCGGGAAACCTATCCTTGAAATATTGGCCATGCCGCCGGATCACCCGGAACTCGTTTATGAGGGCAAGGTGACGGGTTCGAACCGGCAGGGATTTCTGTTCGAGAATCTTCCGATGGCGAAATACGATCTTTTTGTGATTTATGAAGACGAGTTTTATGAGGGTTTGGAATTAAGTTTTGTTCCGGATACCCTGACTGAAAAGGATCGCAAGAGCATTGATTTTATCGTTAAAGCATCCGATCCGTTTTTTAACAAGAAGGTGATTCACCGGGTTGAGGGCACCACGGGGCGGGGTAACTTTGCGCGGTGCGTGGTAACCCAGTACCGGGATGGGCCGGGCACCGTGACGGCGGATTACCAGGAGATGAAGGGAGTGAGCCGACGGACCTTCAAGCTGATCTGGCTGAAGGATGTCGGGGTGGGGTGGCAGGTGGTGCAGAAGCGGGATCTCTATCCAGTGACGGCGGCGATGAACCGGATGACACCCACGCATCATTTCGCAAAGGTGTTGTCGAAAATCCGGGTGACGGATCAAGTGAAGGATTTGGGCGAGATTTCGCTCGGGAATAATCAGTAATCGCTCAAAGAGGGCGATTCAGGGAGGCTGCGATGGCTAGGATTGTATTGACAGAGGGTGATTATAAAGGGCGTGAAGTCGAACTTTCAATCAATGAGGTAATCATTGGCCGGGATGAGGATTGTAATCTTCCTCTGAATGATTCAAAAGTGTCCCGCCATCACGCCAAGCTTTATTGTGAAAATGGGGTGTGGCATCTTGCGGATTTGGATAGCGCCAACGGAACGACGCTGAATAATCAGCCGGTCAAGATTTCTGTGCTGCGAGAAAATGATGTGGTATCCATCGGGGCTACGACATTCACATTTAAAAAAGACTCGGTTCCTGAGGTTGCGGTGGTTGCCCCTGCGGCAGCTGCCCCAACAGCCAAGCCTGAGGTGAAGCCTGAGTCCAAGGCGGCTCCCGAAGCGGGGAAATCAGCCGCGCCCGGCATGATGGCTTCGGCAGAGGACTTGAAGCTGGTTGAGCAGATGCGCCAGTCCATGGATGCCATACGGAAGGAAGTGGGCAAGGTCATTATTGGCCAGGAGGATGTGCTGAATGAGATCCTGATGTGTATTATCGCCGGCGGGCATGCGCTGTTGATCGGGTTGCCGGGGCTTGCCAAAACGCTGACGGTCAATACGATCGCCAAAGTTTTGGATATGAAGTTCAAGCGGGTGCAGTTTACTCCCGATCTGATGCCGTCGGATATCACCGGAACCGAGGTGTTGGAGACCGACCGGGTGACCCAGCAGAAGGAGTTCCGGTTTATGCAGGGGCCTATTTTCTGCAATCTTCTACTGGCGGACGAAATCAACCGTACGCCTCCGAAAACTCAGGCGGCGTTGCTGGAGGCCATGCAGGAGAAACAGGTCAGCGTCGGCAAGGAAGTCTACAAGCTCGACAAGCCTTTCTTCGTTCTGGCCACCCAGAACCCCATTGAACAGGAGGGAACCTATCCGCTGCCCGAAGCCCAGTTGGACCGTTTCATGTTCAACATCTTTGTGGACTATCCGAAACGAGATGAAGAAATCACGGTTATTGCGAGAACCACCGGTGCGGCGGGTGCAGAGCCGCAGGTGGTTATTGATAAAAAGGCCGTGATCCATCTGCAGGAAGTCGTGAGAAAAATTCCGGTTTCAGATCATGTCATTGGCTATGCGGTGAGTCTGGTGCGGGCCACCCGGCCGAGTGATTCTGAGGCGCCTGAATTCACCAAGAAGTACGTTTCCACCGGGGCCGGGCCCCGTGCCGGACAGTATCTGGTGCTGGCCGCCAAGGCCCGTGCCGTTCTGGAGGGCCGGATTCATGTGAGCTGTAATGACATCCGGAGTGCTGCCATGCCGGTGTTGAGGCATCGTATTCTCACAAATTTTGCAGCCGATTCCGAGGGGCTCAAGTCGGTCGATATCGTCAAGCGTCTACTTTCCGAGATCAAGGAACCCGGCGCGGAGACCTACGAGCCGCCCAAGCCGCCCGCGAAAAAGAAGTGATGGCCTTGAAACCCATACGAGCTTGTCTTCAATGTGTGTGTGCCGGTTTCATGCTGGCGGGTCTGTCTGCCGTCGGAGCCCTGCCCACTTCGGATCCGGTTCGCGGGGTTGATGAGATGTCCGTGGAGCAGAGACGGGTATTCCTCCGGGGTACCCTGACGGATTGGCGACAGGACACCAGTGAGAAGCGGGGACTCGAGGCGCCTCCGATTCAGAAGCCGTATCCGCCTGATGCGAAACGGATAGACCTGGTCAGTCCAGCGAAATTCACAGTCGGTGGAATGCGGGTGATTGATGCCATCAGGGACCGGCGGAGCCGCCGGGACTATTCCGGGGAGGCGTTCAGTCTTGAGGAGTTGAGTTACCTTCTCTGGGCAACGCAGGGAATTTCACGGGTGGATCAGGATGAGCACGGCAAGGTTGTGTCGCAATTCAGGATGGTGCCGTCGGGCGGGGCGCGTCATCCGTTTGAAACCTACCTGGTTATTAACCGGGTCGCCGGTGTGGCGCCGGGGTTGTATCGCTACCTGCCCCTGGAGCATCAGCTCCTGGTGATCCGGGAGGAAGGCGGCTTGTCGAAGCGGGTTACAGGTTCCTGTTACGGCCAGTCGTTCGCGGGTAATTCGGCGGTGACCTTTGTGTGGGCGGCTATTCCCTATCGGACGGAGTGGCATTACGGGTGCATCGCGCAGAAGCTCATTTCGATTGAGATCGGGCATGTGTGCCAGAACCTGTATCTTGCTGCGGAATCCATTCGCGGGGGCGTGTGTGCTGTCTCAGGGTATAATCAGGCTCGCCTGGACGCCCTGTTCGGGCTCGACGGGAAAGATGAATTTGTGATCTACCTTGCGGCTGCGGGAAAAGTCAATGAAGCACCCCACCATCCTTGAACCGTTCCCTCTGGCGACTCTCGACCAACTGGATTGTGAAATCCGGCGTCTGGACCTGACTATTCCGTTGAGCGATAAGGTGTCGGTTCTCGCAGAACCCCTGATGATCGGGGGATTCAGGATTCCCAACCGGCTTTGTGTTCAACCCCTGGAAGGGTGTGATGCCGGAACGGGTGGAGTCCCGGGGGAATTGACCTTGCGACGATATCGCCGTTTCGCAGAGGGCGGATTCGGGCTGATCTGGCTCGAGGCCACCGCCGTTGAGGGTCAATGCCGTTCCAATCCCCGTCAATTATGGATGAACCGCAGTAATGTCAAGGCCTTTGCCGAACTGGTTCGGGATATCAAGCAGGCCGGCCGACACCGCTGGGGGCATGAGGTGATCGTGATCCTTCAGTTGTCCCATGCCGGCCGGTATAGCAGCCCTGAGGGCGTCTCAGCCCCCTTGATTGCCACTTGCGATCCTGCTGGGGATCAACGGCAGGAGCTCACGGCAGACTTTCCTGTGGTTTCGGACGACTATCTTGATCGACTTCAGGCGGCGTATGTGACCGCAGCGTGCCTGGCGGCGGAAGCCGGATTTGACGGGGTCGATGTGAAGGCCTGTCATGGCGACCTTCCCTCTGAATTGCTGGGGGCCTTCACCCGACCGGGCCGGTACGGTGGTTCTTTTGAGAATCGGAGCCAGTTTCTGAGGGAAACGACTGCGAAACTGCGGGAATCCAATTCCAGGATCCTGCTAGCCTCCCGTGTCTCCATCCCGGAGGGTCAGGATCCGGTGACGCTCGCGAAGGCCTTGCATGCGGAAGGGGTTCAACTCCTTAATATTTCCGAGGTAGCCTTGGAGCAGAACCCGCTCGTGAAACTCGCCCGAGTGATGACCGTCACGCAGGCTATTCAGCAGGCGATCCCCTCTGTTTTTGTGATGGGTGGAGAATTCAGTTGGCTCCGGCACTTTCTGCCGAATGTTGCCTCAGGATTTGTTCGTGATGGCTATGGCGCGATGATCGGGGTGGGGCGTGCCGCGTTGGCCTATCCGTCGCTGGCGGGCGATCTGGTTCAGACAGGGCGACTGGATCCGGACAAATGTTGTATTACCTGTTCCGCGTGCATGCAGTTGGTCAAGGACGGAGGGACTTCAGGGTGTGCGGTCATGGATAGTGAAATCTATGGAGTGGCCTACCGGAGTCATCGCCATTTTGCCGAGGATAATCTTCAGGAGGAGGCGAAGCGATGTCTGGGCTGTGAGCCGGCACCCTGTCGTAGCGCTTGCCCGGCCCGGATTGACGTGCCGGCTTTCATCAAGGCCTTTGCGGAGGACGATATCCGGAAGGCTTATGAGACCATTCGACTGAGGAATGTCCTTCCCGAAATGTGCGCCCGGCTATGTCCGGTTGGGCGACTGTGCGAAGGGCGGTGTGTCACCAATACACTGGAGGGGAATCCGATTCCCATTCACGACATCCAGTATGCCGTCTCATGGAAAGCCCGTTACAACGGGCTCACCGGGGTTCGTATTCCTGAAGCGGAAACCGGGAAGCGCGTCGCGGTGATCGGAGGCGGTCCGGCGGGAGTAGCCTGTGCGGTCACCTTGCTGGAGCGGGGGCATCATGTTGTGCTGTTTGAACGGGCGGCCCGGTTGGGGGGGACACCTGAACTGCTCATCCGGGCAAGCCGTTTCACGGGTGCGCAGGAGGAAGTCGATGCGCTTTTGAAGCCGGCTTTGTGCGAGGCGCGACTGGTGATAAAGTTTGGGTCCGAATTGGGGCGAGAGATCACTTTAGACGGTTTGAGACGAGAGCATGATGCCGTGTTTTTGGCGGCGGGGGTCTGGGGGGAGCAGTCCCTTGGTCGGACTGAGGGGGTGTTGAATGGGGTGGCCTTTCTCAGGCAGACGCGTTCAGGGGAAATTGAAACGGTGCCCCCTCGTGTGATCGTGCTGGCGGGGGGCGACAGCGCCATGGATTGCGCTGCGGTGGCCCTCGAACGCGGTGCCCGGGAGTTGACGATTGTTTATGCCGGGGCTCTCTCGGCAATGCACTGGCATATGCCCGATTCATGGTTCCGCACAGCAGGCGTCCAGTTCATGACCCTGACCCGACCGATGGGGTATGAAGTGGATTCTGCGGGGACGGTGACCGGGTTGAAAATCAGTATGAATTCTGTTGTGGGTCCCGGTGCCGAATCCGTCTTGAAGGCTGATTTAATTATTGAGGCCATGGGCCTTGGGGTCGAGGAATCGTTAACGGTGTCGCTTTCTCCCTGTACGTTTACGGAGCAGGGGTTGGTGAAGACCACTGGGGAACACTCGTTGTCCTGTGGCATTCCCGGTGTGTATGCCGGGGGTGGCGTGATCAATGGCGGCGCCTCAGTGGTGCAATGCGTGGCGGATGGGATGAAGGCGGGTGTAGAAATTTCTAAATATTTAGAGTCACCGTAACCTTTTCTGACCCCGTGACATTATAAGATTATGAAATTGGAAAGTTGCAAAAAGCTCGAATATGGTCGGTGTGTTCCCATTGAGGACACAGTGGCAAGGTTGGAGTCAACCATCGGATCCATGCATGAGTACCGTCTTTTTGAGACCAAGGTTTCGGATCGCCTTTATTGGTCGGCCTTGTATATCGACGACTTGGAATTCCGGTCGATGGGAAAGGGAATTACGGCCATCCAGGCCAAAGCCGGGGCACTTGCCGAGTGCGCGGAGTGGGTTACCGCCATGGAACTGGTGCAGCTTCCTGGTTATACGGTGGGTCACCAGAAAACCATTCCCGATGCGGTTGGGGTTGAGGCGTTGATTCCCCATGTGGACGTCGGGCGCGAGGTGATTGAACGCATCAAGAAGACCAACACGGCCATGCACTGGGTGGATGGTCATTCCCTGATGACTGGACGCAAGGTGAAGATCCCCATTGAGTTTGTGAGACGGATCGGGGGGCCGAACGGCATGGCCGCCGGAAATCGGCGCGAGGAAGCCATCGTTCATGCAACCAACGAAGTGTTTGAACGCCGGGTTCATATCACCGTCCTCAAACAGAAACTCGTGATGCCGACGATCGACCAGGCGACGATTGAGAATCCTGTGCTCCTGGAGCAGATTGAATTTTTGAGGGGGAAGGGGATTGAGATCACTCTCAAGGATCTTACGTTTGGCGGGGAGTTGCCTTGTATCGGGGCGTATTTCTGGGATCCGAACATTCCAGAGAGTTTCCAATTTCATCACTTTTTCAAAGTGGGGGCTGGATTTAACCTGGAGGACGCGCTGACGCGAGTGTTTACAGAATACACTCAAGGCCGCATGTTGGATGAATTCATCAAAGGCACCAAGGAGGATCAGGATCGTGTCTTGAAATACGACTTACGAGCGCTGAAAAGTGTGGCTAACGATAGCGACAATTACCTGTCGGCATTTATGTTTGGTTTTGTGCCTCATGTCACCGCTGAGTACTTGAAGCAAGGTGACATTGTGCCTTTTTTCAAAGGGGAGCAATACGATGATTGCTTTCAGGATATTGAGCGAGCCAAGACGGTATTCTCAAAACTGGGAAAAGACTACATTGTGATCGATTTTACGGATCCCAAGATCAATTTTCCTGTGGTTGAGGTTGTGGTGCCTGGGTATTCAGATGTTTTGCCTTACTATCCAGCATCCAGCAATGTGCTTTTTCGACGCTATACAAGAGGTGATATTCTGAGGTCCTACGAGGCTTCTGAAGGGTTGCCGTCATCCGGCGGGGCTTCGAATAAGGGTTTTGTGAAGGAAGTTGCGAAATAAAGTTTGTAACTTTAGCGGGGGTCGGGACATTATAGAGGCAGAGTGTTAATAAGGAGTACATATGAAACATGAATCGATGAAGAGTTTGAGGTTTATGATTCCGGCATTGGCGGCGACACTGTGCATGGGCACGGCATTGGCTGCAGGAGATGGTTCTGATGAGCCTGGCTTTGTGGCCCCGCCCGAAGGTCGAACCTCGCCCCCCGCGCCGCCACGTTCGATTGCTTCAGCCGAGACGACGGATCCGTGTTGCTGCTGCCCGGTCACTCCCCAGGCCCGGACGCAAGCCAAAAAGCCTCCGCAACCGCCTGCTCTCATCACGAAGCTGAAGTCAGAGTAAAGCCAGACTGAAACTATTCTGGACAACGGGCATGATTCTTCATAGATTCGTGCCCGTTTGCTTTCTTATGCGGGAGTAATTCAGTGGTAGAATGTCAGCTTCCCAAGCTGAACGTCGTGGGTTCGATCCCCATCTCCCGCTCCACTT
>JBAXMJ010000028.1:0-24906 GCA_037134355.1 bacterium
TCCAGCGTCCGCCAAAGACACAGGGAGAGGAAGCAGACGAGGATGTGCGCCTCGAACAGGGTAAAGAGATTGATCAAGGGCACCCACGCCATCCATTCGTCACCGACTTTGAGGTCGCGTGCTATTTTCCAAAGGCACCATGCCATAAAAAGGTAACCAAGCAGACCTACTGAAGCATAAGCATTCATCTTTGTTTCCTTTCTTGCATAACGCGCTGCTTTCGGTCGGCGAGCTTGCGAGCCGTACCGAGCAGCGGCTGGTTCTGCAAATCATCCAGCCTTTTCAATCAAGCGGCCATTGATGTATTTGTGCAAGATACTAGAAATGAATGTTTGGTAAGGCAGCCCCTCATGGACGGCCGTCTTCTGAAAACGGATCAGGTCGCGCTCGGCCATCCGAATATTGACGCGCTTATCCTTCCGGAGTGTGGCTCGTGCCGCATCGCGGTAACGAGCCGATTCGCGTGTAAAGTTTGGGATGCGCTTCCATTCCCCTTTCTCAACGGAATCAAGCAGTCCCTTTTCTTCCTGTGTCAGCTTCATTTTATTCCCCTCCCAAGTATTGTTTTGTCATTTTACGACTGGGAATGATTGTTTTCAGGAAGATCATCTCGTTATCCTCCACGAATGGCACGAGGTAGGTGTACCCTTCCACATTCACAATGAATATCTTCTGCCCTGGGTATTGCTGCTGATTGGGGTGCTCGATTGTGTCGAGCAATCCACCCTGCGAAAGATGGAAGACAATATCCTCAAAAACGACGCCACGTTCCTGCTGCAGCCATTCGTTCTTCTCATCACTCCAGTCGTACGGCTTCATGGTGCAAATGTATCACTATGTGTGCACTTTGGCAACAGTCATCATTGTTTCATTTCAATGGCAGAACAATTATTAAAAGCCCGGCGGATTGTCTGATCTCGTCCATAACGGCAGATAGGTCAGGTCGATGTCCACCGACAACCGGGGCATGGCGCGAAGAAAAAGGTTGATGGCTGTCCCACTCTTGAGTGCAAAGCAGGGTTGTTTCCCGATTTCAGGGAGGCACCTGAGTAGTAATGTTGCCTGTTTTACATAGACGGGGTCAAACATGGGCTGCTTCCTCCTCTTTCGGAACGGTGATCCGATACTTCGAGTTAAACTGTCCACCTCGATAAAGAGAGCGGTTCCCTTTGCCTAAATCCAGGCGCTCCGGTGCAAGTCGGTTGAACCATTCATGCCCGGCCGACTCCGCCGCCCAGAGGAAGAGACGTTTAACTTTGACCGAACTGCACCCCTCAAGCAAGGGTTGCAACACTTGAGGGCGCAGTGTGTTCAAGCCGCTCATGAGTTCAACTGCATGCATGATGGCATCGTTGGTGGTTGCCAGGTGGAGGACCTCCAGGATCGCACGTTCCGGCGCGGAGATCCGAAGCGAGAAGTCACCTCGCTCGATCTCCATGTACCCAGCCTGGTCGGTGGATTTACAAAGGCTCGGTCGATGATAGTGGATCTTCACACCCCATGCATGTTTCTTGAACCAGGCGGGCAGTCGCTCTCTGCGTTCACTGAACAGATGAACCACTGTTTCTTCTCCCATTGGCAAATATTGTCCCAGGCCGTTCAGTGATAATGCAGTATCACCGCCTACGCAAACGCTGAGTTTCAATTGCGTCTGGAGTGCGTAAACGCCACCAAACCAGTTCACATCGTCACCGGTACGCAAAAAGGCACCGCACCCTATCGACTGAATCCAGCCGGATGAGGCATAACGCCGGGCCAACTGGCGGGATATACCAAGTTCGCGTAACCACGGTGCCGTCGCCACAGTTCCCTTTGGCCACTTCAGCAATAAATTATTTATCTTCGATTCCATTATGACTACTCATGGTTTACATAAATATATATTATATAAACCTCAATCTCATGTTTATTTGAAAGTGAATCTACAAAGTATACTTATAGTTTACAAAAGCAACACAAAAGACAATTGTATCTTTCCGGCGGTTTTGGATGTCAGAACGGTATCAGTTCGGGCTGGTCTGGTTCCGGGGAGGACTCGACATAATTGCCATCCCGGAGAACGACGTGGGCGTAGCCGCGCTGGTTCTTGTCATTCCGCCGGATGTCGGTCCGTTTGTGGGCGTGATGGAGCGATACCATGTGATCACAAACCAGGATTTCAAACTGGCGAACTGGAATGGGCTGCCAGCCCTGGGAATCGCAGAAAGATTACGCCCGTGTACACGGAGTTCGGAATGAAAATAATGAATTGATGCGCCGTAGGATGGGGAAGAATTCTGAACATAAGGAAACAAAGGAAAGGAAGTTTGGGCGGTTGCCGCCGAGGGCGGCAAAAAGAAATTCCCTTCGTTTCCTTCCTTTCCTTATGTTCAAACTCTTCGGCATGGGATCGGGTCACTGGTTAATGAATAGAAACTGATCCGAACAACCGGCGGAACCGTACGTCGCTTACGCGCCGCTGGGGCGTTCCTCGAGCAAGTTCATTGCACCCTCGATACACCAATTGAGGATATCAGGGCCTTCAAGGAATTGAGCAGGACCTGAAGGCTGTCACCCATTTCCACCACGACACGGCTCTCGACTTTCTGTAGTCTGAAAGTCTGTTTGTTAATAATACTCTTTGTTTATAGTGGTTTTGTGAAAGTGGCGGAGGGGGAGGGATTCGAACCCCCGTAATAATTGCGGCCTCGTAATATACGATTTTCCTAATAAATAGTCATATTGAAACCTCGTTGACACGGGCGAATGTTATGACTATTGTTATGACTTTCAGAAGGATCAAACCATGCCAAGCATTCATAAGATCACGAAGAGTCCATTCTGGTTTGCGAGTTTCACAAACTCCGATGGGCGCCGCTCGTTTAAATCCACCAAGACCACGAATCGCCAGGAGGCCCAGCGTCTTTGCCTTGAATGGGCTGACACCGCCAAGGATGGCCGGAAAGGACGCCTTACGGAAGGCCAGGTCCGCAAGGTCATGGCGGACATCTTCACCCGTGCCACCCGTGAGACCCTGCCTGCGGGTACAGTTCGGGAGTGCCTGTCCGCTTGGCTGACAACCAAGTCCCTTGAAGTCGAGGAGTCTTCACAGGTGCAATACCAACATTCTGTCAAAGCGTTTCTTAAACATCTGGGTACAAAAGCAGATCGGTCCATTGACACGATCACCCTGAAAGAAATCACCGGCTTTCGGGATACCCTTGCCCGCCGCCTGAGCGCCGCTACCACGAACAAAACACTGAAGATCATCGGCATCGCCTGGCGACAAGCCCGGAAGGACGGCTTGCTTGAAGAAAACCTTTTTGAGCGTGTCAACCTGGTGAAGGGCAAAAAGGGCATCCGCCGCCCCTTCACGCTTGATGAGTTGCGTAATGTGTTGGCGGTATGTGACACGGAATGGCGGGGCATGGTTCTCTTTGGTTACTACACCGGCGCACGGCTCGTTGACATTGCAGGACTGACATGGGCTAATATTGACCTGCAGGCTGCGGAAGTCCACTTCACGGCTCAAAAAACAGGCACCCCGATGCACCTGCCCATTGCCGGTCCCCTGATGGATTATCTGATGGCCATCCCCTCAAGCGACAACCCGACCGCCCCTCTTTTCCAAAACGCTTATGATGCGGCAGGCAAGACCACCGGAACCTTGTCAAATCGCTTCCATGACATCCTTGCACTGGCTGGGCTTGTAACAAAACGCACCCACGCCAAAAAGAAACAGGGGCGGGGAGCGCCACGGACAGCAAGCGAGGTGTCGTTCCATAGCCTGCGGCATAGTGCGGCCAGTGCCCTGCGAAATCACGGGGTGACCGATGTTGTCGCCATGGCTTTACTGGGTCATGAATCCGAAGCCATCGCCCAGCATTATACCAAGATTGACCGGGCCACCCTGCGAAGAGCCGTTGACGCTTTGCCAAACTTAACCAGTAAAGAGAAAATCTGAAGGTAAATCCGTCACATCCGCTCTTTTCCCTCTCTCTGGCTATATTCGCCTGATCTGCAAGATTCGAAACCGGGAGCGGGCGTTTAATCTACCACTTCCCGTGTATTCCCCTCTACCTCCCACCATCTAGCTGATACATACCAGATCAGAAAAGAGATATTGATAGACAACGACTTACGCGGCAGGTGCCTGTTCCTTGGGAGTTCCTTAGGAAAATTTTCCGGGCGACTGGAAAAGTTGAGGCCACATATAACACCACTGAACAGGGGGTGCAAGAATCTGCTGTCTCGCTGGTTCGGACTGGTTGGGACGAATTTTCTGGAGACGGGGCCACTCAGAGATGAAAAGGCCGGAGCAACCTTGCGGCCGCCCGGCCGGAATGATTCAGGGACTGTCGGGCTTTACTTCGTTGGCGAAAGTGTCCCCGTGTCTCCTAGTGATCATTCGGCACAATCAATAAGGGCGCACCATGTCGGCTTGAAAAGGAAGGTGTGAAAAAACAATTAGCTCGTGGCTATCACCGGGGGTGGGATTCCGCCATGGCGGGGTCGTTGGCGCGGCCGATCAAGGCGTGCATGATTTCCTCATGAGTGGCGAGGATTTTGTCCAGTGTGCCGAGGTGTGCGTGAAGCAGTGGATCAGCGGCGATGGGGGCATTTCCGAGATCCGGAAATGGCATCGTTGAAAGGGGGGGCAGGAGTGGTGTTGAAGCCGGATTCCCGAGGGCTGTTGCCAGGCAATCCCGCAGATTCGCGCGATCCTCCACGTCGAGGGTGATCAGGGGAATGTCCATCTTGAGTTTCAATGGGCGTCGGCGGGACGGCGCTGCCGGGATCGCGGTTCCGCCGTCAGCCAGCGCGAGACGGGTGGGGTTGCGGCGCGAGTAAAGAGGGGCAAGGTTCACCTGAACCCCGTGGGCGCACAAGAGTGCAAGGGCGTGGTGGAGTTGGAGTAGTCCTCCGCGGGACGCCAGGTTGCAGGGAATGGCGGCATAGTCGCGCCCGGCAAGGATATCGTCCGTAAATCCGGTCAGATTTCCCCGCGGTCCGACTTCCAGAAACACGCGGACTCCATCGGCGTACATGGATTCAATCGTTTCACGGAAGCGGATGGGCTCGGCCCATTGGTCGATCATGATGCGCCGTATCGCCGCAGGTTCGTCGGGTAGGCGTTTCCCGGTGGTGGTGCAGTAGACGGGAATGCGCGGAATGCGATCCTCATAGGTTCCTGCAGTCTGTTCGAGCCGGTCGCAAATGGGGCGGTACATCGGTGTGTGATAGCCTCGGTCAAAGGGGAGGAACTGGCACAGCGCGCCCTCACCCTCGAGTGTTGCGCGGGCCGCCTCGATCACTTCCGGACTTCCGCACAACACCACCTGATTGGGGCAGTTGTCCATGGCTACATACAGTGCCCCTCCGCTTTCCGCAGCCAGTGCTGTGATGCGTTCCGGATCGGATGCGCCCACGGACATGAGTCGCGCTGGGGGAACCAGATCATGTACCCATTGTTCGATTACGCGGTCTTCGATCACGGGTTTATCCATGATGTTGTCTGATGTTATGCAACCAGCGAATGCGGCTGCCTCAAGCGCGAGATCCTGTGCCGTGCTGTGGCCGGCGATGGCGTCAGGAAACACGCCCAGCACCAGAAGCAAATGGTACAGCGAACAGTCTGCGGCGGTGATGAGTGGCAGGGCGTACTCTATGTTCCAGAGTGCAGCGTCAACCTGCTGTCGTTCCTGGGACGTGAGATGCGTCGGGGGGAACACAATCTGGCTGGGTAGCGGGTTCCGTCCGCGGTTGATGAAGGCGCGATCCGCACGATCGAACCAGTTGCGGACTTCTTCGAAATGGATACACAGGTCAGCGAGCATGCCCGGGTATTGCGCCCCCTCGCCGGGCAGGAGGAAGGCGATTTTTCCTTCACGCCCAAGCGGACGGTCGAAATAGTAGATGCCATTGCGATCCTGGATGGCGGTGCGCACGGTGTCCATCAACGCGGTGATGGCAGTGTCAAGTTTTGCCAACAGGTCTTGTGGCGATTCCGCCACAATGGCTAGGCAACATGGCGCGCCGGTCTGGGTCTCGAGACTGAGGGTGAAGGCAATGTCTCGAAGGGTTGCCTCGGGCTGTTGCGCTAATTTTGTGCGCAGACATTTTGCACGTTCCAGCACCGCTTCGCGGGAGGAACCTCGAATAGTTGTCAATTCGCACGGCCAATCTCGTAGGAGCGTGGGCTGGCTGGGGTCTGATGTGTGTTCCTCCAGAACCACATGGCTGTTGATTCCTCCGAAGCCGAAGGCGCTTACACCTGCCCGCCGGGGGTGTGATTCACCGTGAATCCAGGGGCGGGTCTCGGTGTTGATATAGAGCGCGCTTTGTTCGATGCCGAGTTCGGGGTTTGGTTCATCGCACAGGGTCGGAGGGAGCACCTTGTGGTACAAGGCGAGCGATGTTTTGAAGAGACTGGCCATCCCGGAGGCGGGGATGGTGTGGCTGATCATGGATTTTACCGAACCAACCGCGCACCGCGGTAGCTGGCTACGCCGAGAGCCGAAGACCTGAGTCATGGCCTGAACTTCGATACGGTCACCCACAGCCGTGCCAGTTCCGTGGGCTTCCACGAGCCCTACAGTGGCCGGTGAAAATCCAGTTGTCGCGTAGGCGCGGGTCATCGCGGCAACTTCTCCTTCAAGACGGGGCACGAGGAAAGCCTGACCCTGCCCATCGCTGGAGAGTCCCACTCCCTTGATTACGGCATAGATCCGGTCGCCATCGCGCTCGGCATCTGCCAGGCGTTTAATCACGGCAAAACCAATCCCTTCGCCCAGTAACGTGCCGTCGGCGTTTTTGTCGAATGGCCTCAATTTTCCGCGTTTGGACAGGGCGCCCAACATGGAGAACACGATGAAAACACCGGCGTTGGTGTTTTCCTGAGCGCCACCGACAAGCATCATGTCACACCGCCCGGTCGCCAGTTCCCTGATGCCCGCGTCAAGGGCAATGAGTGACGAGGCGCAGGCGGCATCCACCAGATAATTCGGCCCCATAAGGTTCAATCGGTTTGCAATACGGCCGGAGAGGACATTGGAAATCAGTCCCGGGCATGTGTCCGGTGTGAAGGGAGGAAGCCGTTGCTTCATCCGGTTCACGAGGGCCTCCATGGCGGGTGCCGGGAGTTCAGGCACAACGTCCCGCAGCAACTCCATGAACAGTTCAATCCCGCCATAGGCGCCGCTTGCGGTTACGCCCCGGTGTGGATAACTTCCGTGCCCGATGATCACGCCGGTCCGTTGCCGGTCAAACGGGCGATCCCTATACCCGGCATCGACCAATGCATCGCGCGCCACCCTCAATGTTAGAAAATGACCCGGATCGCTACCATCCACGGAGCCTGGCATAATGCCGAACTCCAGCGGATCGAACTCGGCGAACGGTTCGATGAAGCCCCCACGTTGGCAGTAGGTGCGCGTATTGGCGGCGCCATCTGCTTTCAGGTCATGGAATCGTGCGGCATTCCAACTCGCCGGGGCATCGGATACAGATTCGACTTTGCCGACAATGTTGTTCCACAGTCGACTGACCGTGGGGGCGCCGGGGTAAAGCCCGGCCATGCCGATGAGGGCAATATCCAGGGTCGAAGGATTCATAATTTTACCCGTCCTTAGGCCATGCTCCGGTTATCCGCATAGTCGCAGTAGGCCTGTTTGATCGTCTCCAGATCCGAGGTGCGGACATGCATCAGCCGGCGATCTCCCTCGTCGAGCACGACAAAAGGTTTGCCTGGTTGTTGATGACGAAAGAACGAGGCGGGAATCCGCATGCGCTTGGCCAGAATTCCCTGCCGCCCGATTTTGATTAGCTTGGGTTTTGCGGTCATCGTTCGACTCCTCACAATGCTTTCATACCTTAGTAACGCTGTATTAGTGCCTGATGAGCGGGGCGTCATATTCCGGTTCAGTCACACCGTGTCGCTGTCGCCCATGGACAGAAACCAGTTATCCGGGCGTTCCCATCCTCCGGGGTTTAGGCTGGATCCGGCGGCTAAGACGCTCATCTGGAGGCCGCCGTGCTTCACCTGCCGGGGGATGAATCCATGCTGGCGAAGTAGGAAGCGCAAATGGGTGTGGGGAAGCATCCAGATATCCGCGAGATCGACATTTTGCGAGCGCATCCATTTCAGGGAAGTTGAAATCAGGGCGTGTGCGGCGTTGCGGCTACCCCGGCGTGGCGTGACCAATTCGCAGATCCGTCCGCGCATCCGGCCTTTCCACAGCGTCATGCCCAGTATGGCGAACCCTTCAATGATTCCTGATGATTTGTTTTCGATTAAGATACGTTCATAGTGATTTCCTGGTGCGTCGACATATCGCCAGTTCAAGTAGGCGGCATCGCGCACGATCATATTCGGGTAATCGTCCCGGATACGCAGCCAGAACAGGTCGAACCGATAGTCGAACTGGTCGAGCCGTGACACCCGCAAGGCGCCGTGGACAGAAGCTGGTTTTCGGGCCGCGCCCCGTTCCATCCCGCGCAGACAAGCGGCCAGAAGCGGGGCGAAGGAGGCGGGATTGCGTCCCGGCGATGGACGGAACGCACCGCTGAATGGCCGGATGAGAAGCGGTATTGGCGAGATGGTTTGCTGGCCGAGTAATGTGGATAGGGTGAATTCGGCATTTGCATTCGCCGTTCCATAGGACAGCGCCACCTTGGCGGCCTCCAGTTCGCCGATGCAGGCATGAAGGAGCGTCATATAGGCGTCGAGACGGCGATGCTCCTCGAGTATGCCCACATCGGTGCCCTGGCAGGCCATGATTTCGTGTCCCGAGACGTTCACGCGCACGGGAACTTGCCCCAGGAAGCCAACGATTTTGCGTCTGTTGGTCAGAACGACAGATCCCGCTGGCTTGCCGCTCACCCCTCCGAATTTCCACCGGAGTCTGGCAACCTCCTGGCGTACGCCGAAAACATGGTGGAGCAATTCGGCGACCTCCTCAAGATCATCAACTGTAGCCGAACGGGCGGCAAAGACTGGTTGAGTGATGCTCATAAATTGTCCCGGTGCAGATGCCGGTCCAGAAAGGCGACAAGTGTCGAGACGCTGATGTCATGAAGCATCGCGCCGCTTGAATCCACGAAGAGGGTGTGGAAAGGAAGCGGCTTTCCGTTGAAACGCTTGTGCAACAGTCCCGCGAGCCGTGCGACGGCGAGGGAACTCAATCCCAGGTCTGCGCCGAGGAGTGCGTCAGGCTGGATCATGGCAGGTACCGTGCCGGAGGGTGCGCTCATCACCTGCCTGATGGCCATCGTGACGTCATGCATTGTCGCCTCCGAAGTGCCGCTCGATGATTTCCGTTGAATCCAGCTCATAGACATCTATCCCCGCTTCGCCACGGCAAACGCCATTCCCCGGTCATGACCAACATGGGCCATGACACAGGTTATGCTACTGGATGAGGTGGTTGTGTCGCCCGGGATATGTGACTCGATTTCCACATCGCCTCGCGTGAGGTCGACCTGTCGAACGATATGATTCAAGGGATTCCCCGCGAGGCCCACCCCAAAGGCTTTGCCGACGGCCTCTTTGGCGCACCAGAGACGCAACAGCCATCCGGGGCGCTCCTCGTCAGGACAGTCATCCAGCAGTGCTGTCTCGGCGGAAACAAATCCACCTTCCGCCAAGCCATCGTGGTTATCTGTCAGTGATGCCACGTCGATGCCCACGTCATGGCAGAACTTAGAACGTTCTACGGCCAAGGCCACGGAACTGTTTCCGCAGTGTGAGATGGAGACCGAAATCAGATTTCTGGTCTGTGGCAGCGCGGTGCAGGTGACTTGTGGCTGACCGCCCTCGGCGGGGAGGATTCCAATGGATTCCAAGGGCGCCACATAGCCGTAACAGTCCAGAAGTAAAAGACGCACGGCATCCTTGGCCGCCACGCGGCCGCGCATCCAGCGGCGTCTCGCCGTCGCATTCGGCAGGTGATGCCACACTTTCCATTCCGGTTCGAGGAGAACATAGGGTGCCGCGATCCGATCCCATGCGATGGGCCGGAATTCGTCCACGCATTGGCAGCACCATCCGCGCAGGCCTGTGGCCGCGAGGGTCGGTTGGTTCCATGAATTCCGGACAATCCCTTTCACAGGATGACCGGGCAGTGATCCAAAACCCAACGATAGGCGGAAGGGATCGGATACAGAATCTTCCTTCACCCGGCTTCTCCATTTCTTCCGGCGATGGAGAAGTCGGGACGGTGACCAGCGGAACCTGTGAGGCGGTTCAAGGCTTTTGTGCAAGAGAAGATCATGCCCTCCATGACTGCGAGCAGGCGGCCTTGTGCATCGGTGTAGTGGAGGTCTGTTGTCAAGGTTTCGCCACCGTCCTGGGCTATTGCCTTGAGTATGCAACGAACCGGTTGTGCCGACAGGGGATGGAATAGGCGGAACCGCCCCATCTGCATGGGCAGGGGGGTCATGTCATGCCAATAGCGCTCCCAGAGGATCGCCAGCTGGAACGAGGCATCCAGAATCGTGGGATCGAGTACCCACTGGCTGTGTGGCGACCCGGGCAGACAAACCTCCGCCGGAACGGATTGCAACAGGCCCACGATGGCGTCTTCCCGGATTCCTTCGATCGCGGTAATGCCTGCAAAACAATGTCCCTGAAACAACCATTGCCGGTAGGCTTCTAAAACACTCAGCGGAAAAGGTTTGAGGGCCCCGACTTCCAGAGAGGGCACAGGCGCTGGTTCAACGCCGAGAGTCACCAGAGCACGATAATGTGCCCGGTTTCCCGTCTCGGCTCCACAGATTTCCATGGAGAAGGCCTCGGCGTGCGCTGTCTCGGGCTGCGGCTTGACGCGGAGGCCCCTAACAATAAGTGACTTGGGCTGGTTCTGATCAATTACGATGCCTTTCTGAACCTGCAGGGAGGAGATTTCAATCCCGCCCCTTGGTGAAATGGCGGCGGCCCATGCCGATTCCGCCATCAGTTCCATCGCCATGGCCGCAGGAAAAACCGGTTTGCCGTCGAGCATGTGATCATACAGGTAGGCATGCTTTGCGGGATCAAGGGTACAGGCGACCTCAAGGGTTCCATTGTTGTGGATGACGGATCCAGCGCCGACCAAGGGGAGGTTCACCGGTTCGGCCCCAGAGGCGTAGGGGGCATTGCCCAGGAGCACTTCCACATCGCCTTTTCGGCCGTACTGAAGTTCATCGACAAAGCACCGTCGGCCCGCATCCGGGGGGATGACCTGCACGCCCATGCTCTGGAAGCGGCGCAGGACTTCTTCCGACGCCATGCCTGCGCTTTGCCAGGGGCCCCAGAGCAGCGCGACAACCCTCCCTTTCATACGGCGATCCACATCGCGGGCCAGTGCGTTCAGCACGCCATTGGCAGCGGCATAATCGCTCTGTCCGGCATTGCCAAGCGCGGCCACGGAAGAGAATAAAACCATAAATTTCAGTGAATCCAGGCGCAGGTGCCGACTAAGCAGGAACGCGCCATCCGCCTTCGTGTCAAAGACGCGGTCAAACGACTCCGGGGTTTTGTCCTCTACCCGTTTGTCTTCGATCAAGCCCGCTCCATGGATTACGCCGTCCAGTCGTCCAAATTCGGCATAGATTCGCTCGATCACGCCGGTCAAAGAAGTTTCGTCACGCACATCAGTTTGGAGGTAGCTCACCCGGGATCCGCTCCGCTGGAGTGAGGCCAGGGTGGCGCGAATCTCCCGTTCGCCACACAGCCGGCGGTAGGCAGCCTCGATGACGAGAGGAGGCGCTTTTCCGTTGTGCCCCGCCAACTGTCGGGCGAGGATGCGGCGGAGTTCCTCGGGCGAGTCGATGCCTCGCGTTGCTGACGCCTCCTCGGCGGCAGGTAACGGCGATCGGCCCGCCAGAATCAGTGTCGGCTTGAATCGTTCAGCGAGTTCCAGGCAGACCTGCGCCGTGATGCCGCGTGCACCGCCGGTCACCAAGATGACCCAGTCGGAAGCGATGTGCAGGGCCTCGTCCGTACCCCGATCAAGTTCGGCGGGTGCAATGATGATGTGCTGTCGTTTCCCGCCGCTGAAGCCTGAGTATCGGGAGTCATTCCCGCACGGCAACTCTTCCATGATCCTTTGTATCAGAACCGGGGTGGACTCGCTGCGACTCAAGGCAATGGTGCTGGCGGTTACGTCGGGCCATTCTGTTGCAAGCGTGTTGACCAGCCCCGTAATACCACCCTGGCCGGGGAAGTCGCCGTCCGTTTCGACTGCGGCGAGAATCCGGGCACGTCCGGACGCTGACGGGGTTTTCAAGTCTTCAGCAGCCGCCTGGGTCAGGTAAAACAAGGATTTAACATCCTCCTGAAGCGCTTTTCGCCAGTTTTCGAGAGACATCTCACGGACCGGTTCCCGGCCGCGCAGTGGACGCAGATGAACAAGACCCGTTACCCGCCTCTCTGCTTTGCGAATCGCGCCGACAAGGGTATGCAGAGCCTTTGGGTTCGCAAAGTCAGTGTGGTAAAAGCCCGTTACGACCTCAGGTTTTTCTTTTGCCGAAACCACGACGGCGTGAGAACCCACGGCGCGGATCGCCTCCGCCACGGCTTCCGCCACGCCGCCTTCGTCGTCGGTGATCAGAAACACCCCGTCACTGGGAATCGGGGCGGGGTTGTTTTGCATCGGTGCGTTTTCCATTCTCATCATGAATCGGGGCACGTGGACAGGGGCGGCTGGAACTGAAACGGTCGGACCCCCTGAGGAAGGTGTCGGCGGTGTGGTTGTCGGCCCGCCGGGCAGAGGGACCGAGGTGATGCGGTCAATGAGTTGACGCAGGGTTTTCAGGATGGCGAGATTACCTGCGGAGGAGGAGTCCGGAGTGGGGCCGAGATGCGGGAAGGCCTTGCGCAGGCGGCCTGAGATTTCGACGCGTTTGATGGAGTCGATGCCGAGTTCAGCCTCGAGGTCGGCATCCACATCCAACATATCGGGCGGATAACCGGTCCGCTCTCCGACGATCCTCAGCACTTCCTTTCGGACATGGTCGGCATGCACCTCGGGCGTACGGGTCGGCGAAGGGGTGGGAAGCGGAATGACGGTGGCCGCAGCCGATGGCTCAATGAGTGCCGCGTGTGTTGGAACGCTTGGCGGGACGGTTCCTGGGGCGAAAGCCAGCATCACTTGCCGGTGTGTGTCGAGGAGGCGTCGCATCACCTGCTCGTGCGCTTGCAGGATGGCGGTCCGGCTATCGGCTGGGCTCGGGGCGGGGCGAATTGGCGACGTGATAGTGGGTGTTGACTTCATGGGAATGATGGGGATTGATGTGTGGGGTGCTACCCCTATTTTGGGTTCACTTGTCTGCATCGGTGTCGCCCGGCCACCGTCTACCCACCATGTGGTTGGGGAAAGCGGTGTGTTTCGGGTTTCTTCGACGAGCCGTTCCAAGTCATGCTCGCGGGGTTGGCGATCTTCATATAGCCGGTCCAGATTGATTGGCGCACCGTGGGCGGCAAGTTGCGCCAATGCGTGCAGCAGCCCCTCTAATCCGGAACGTTTGCGTGTTTCCAGTGGCACGATCAGCCGTTCCCGATTCTCGAGAATATTTTCCGTCAGCCCGCTTAAGACAGTACGGGGACCGACTTCGACGAAGACCCGCGCTCCCGCCGCATACATCGCCTCGATTTCGGACACAAATCGGACGGGCGAGACCAGGTGTTCGCCCAACCGAGACTGGATGGCGGCGGGATCGGCGGGATACTCTTCGCCTGTGGTATTGGAAAAGACCCGCAGCACAGGCGTTTCGAAGCGGAGTTCCCCGATCAATTTTTGAAGCCGGTCTTTTGCGGGCGACACGAGAGGGGAGTGAAAGGCGCAGGCCACGGGGATGGCTTGCGCCGTAATGTCTTTTTCCTCCAGCTGTTTCAAGGCCTCTGTGATCGCGGCTTTTGTGCCCGAGATGATGGTTTGTCGCGGCGAGTTGAGATTGGCGATCCAGAGATCAGGAAGGGCGCCGATCAGCTCGCGCGTTTTGACTTCGTCGGCTTCAACCGCCGCCATGGTTCCGAGATCCCCCCTCGCCTCCTCCAGGATGAATCGGCCGCGGGATTCGGACAGGTTGAACAGCATTTCGGGGGTGAGACAGCCTGCGGCGCACAGGGCCGAGTATTCGCCATAACTGTGGCCCGCCACCATGTGGGGTGTCACGCCAAGGGCTCGAAGCAGATTCTGCAGACCCGTCGACGCGGCCCCGAGCGCAGGTTGAGCCACGTTTGTTGCCGTGATCGCCTGGCGTGCGGTGCGCTCCTCGTCTTCGCTGAAGCGCGGCGGGGGGAAGACGAATGACGACAACGGCCGGTCGAAGCGGCCTGCCAGCACGCGGTCGGCCATTTCGAACGTGGTTCGGATTTCATGGAAGTGGATGGCCAGTTCCCGTACCATGTCGGGATACTGGGAGCCCTGGCCGGGGAAGAGAAACGCAATGCCGGCATTCGGGGTCAGGGCCCGGGGCGGCAGATAGATGCCGGCGGAGGTATCCCACACGGTGGCCGTTGTGTCGGCGGTGAGTTTTCCGGTGAGGGTATCCAGTTTGACGGCCAGGTCATCGAGCGACGAGGCTACGATGGCAAGCGTTGAAGGCCCGGTGTTTTGCTTTGACCGCCGCCAGAGGGTAAACGAAAGATCCTTGAGCTCCGGCTTCGCTCCCGCTTTCAGGGAAGAGGCCAGTCCGGTTACCGTCTTGAGGATTTCGGCGGGGGAGGCTTCGCGCCAGAGGAAAAGTTCGCCTGGCCAATTCGCGGTGACGGCTCCGGATGTTCCGGCTTCATATTCCTCAAGAACAGCGTGATAGTTGGCGCCGCCAAATCCGAAGGCGCTGACTCCTGCCCGCCTGGGTTGATTGCCGGATGGCACGATCCAGGGTCGGGTTTCCGTGTTGGCGTAAAAGGATCCGCCGGTCAGACTGTCGTTAGGCTTCTCCACCCCGATTGTGGCAGGGAGCACTTTGTGGTGCAGGGCCAGCGCCACTTTGAGCAGTCCGGTGATTCCTGCTGCGCCCTTGGTATGGCCAATCATGGATTTCACTGAGCCCAGCGCCACGGAGTTCGGAGCGGTTCCGATCGACTCGAAAATCTGGCGCAGCGATTCGGTTTCCGCCCGGTCGCCTGCCACGGTGCCGGTGCCGTGCGCCTCGACAAGACCGACGGTTGAAGGCAGGACATCGGCGACGGCATAAGCCCGGCGAAGCGCGCGGATCTGCCCCTCCGGCGAGGGTGCCGTCAGACCCTTGGCGCGTCCGTCGCTGGAGGCTCCGACACCCCGGATGACAGCGTAGATGCGATCCCCGTCCCGTTCCGCATCCTCCACCCGTTTCAGGACAAGCATGGACAGCCCCTCGCTGATGCAGGTTCCATCGGCGGTATGGTCGAAGGTCCGGCACCGTCCACGTGGTGAGAGCGCATGGGTCTTGCAGAAACACAGGTAATTGAAGGGACTCTGGAACGTGTCGGCCCCGCCGACTAGAGTCATATCGCTCGCGCCGCTTTCGAGTTCGCGACAGGCGAGGTAGACAGCGGTCAGGGAGGACGCGCACGCCGCATCCACTGCGAAGTTGGGTCCGCCCAGATCGAAGCGGTTGGCGATGCGCCCGGCAATGACATTGAGGAGAATGCCGGCGAAGGAATCTTCCGTCCATTCCGGCAGGTCGCGATGGACTCCCGCCAGAGCTTGGGGGGCGGTTCCGGCTGACAGTGCCGAACGCAGCACGTAATCCTGGCCGAGTTCCGCCAGGCCGCCGCTGACGCCGATGATGACCGAGGTGTTCTCCCGGGGGAAAGGTCGATTTTCGTACCCCGCATCCTGCAATGCCGCGCGCGCTACTTCCAGCGCCAGCAATTGGATGGGCTCAATGGAGGCAAGCGAACTGGGCGGCATGCCGTACTGCGCCGGGTCGAACGGGATGGGATCAAGGAATCCGCCCCAGCGGGCGTATATCCGGTCGGGGGTGTCGCGCTGCTCATCGAAATACAGCTTCCAATCCCAACGCGATGCGGGGACTTCACGGATGGAGTTGGTCTTGTTCAGGATGTTCGTCCAGAATTGGCTCAGATCCCGGGCCCCCGGCAGCAGGCAACTCATGCCCACGATGGCAATTCCTCGGCTCTTGGGCGGACGGCAGGGAGTGGTCTCATCGGTTGAGAACGCGGCCTCACTCAGGATAAAACTTCCCCCGGCGCATAGTGCGTGATGCAGTTCCTCTATGGTGCAAACATCAATGCGCAATGCCGCCGCCTGTCCGATCATGTAAAGTCCATCGGCGAACTGTTCCTTTTCGTCCACTGGGGTTAGGGCATCCGGTGAGCCGTGCCTGCGCGTCACGCCTTTTGCGGCCAGGCGCAACCGGCCAATATTCAGAGTCTCCAATGATACGCGGAGTTGTTCCGGGGAGACTCCCTCGGCAAGTAATCGCACTTTTTGAAGAGCGAACGACTCCGCGTAGGGCGTAGGGGCGCATCGGACGACATGACCGGGCCCGGTTTCAAGAAGCACGGTGTGCCTGCACTCCAGCGCCTGACGCTGGAATGTCTCAAGGATCGCGCCCGAGGTGACCGCCTCCTGGGTGAACAGATAGGCCGTGCCCATGAGAAAGCCGATCTTTACACCGCGTTCAGACAATGAAGCCATGCTGGCGGCGGCCATCGCGGCGCTGAGCGCATCGTGGATGCCGCCCGCCAACAGCACATGGCAGGAGGGCAGTTCATGCGAGGGAACCGACTCCAGCAGGATCTGCGCCGCCTGTTCCCAGAGGACGAAGCTCGACAGCGGGCCGACATGCCCGCCGCATTCCAGGCCTTCGAACACGAAGCGGCGCGCGCCGTCCTCGATAAACAATTTGAGCAAGCCGGGCGAAGGGACGTGGAGATAGGTCTGGATGCCATCCTGTTCCAGGTGTTTTGCCTGCTCGGGGTGTCCACCTGCGATGAGCGCGTAAGGCGGGTGGTGTCGCCGCACGACGGCCATTTGTTCTTCACGCAACGGCGCTTCGAGGAAGCCGAGTAGTCCAACACCCCAGGGACGGCCATCGAACTGGTGGCTCGTTTCAGCGAGCAGGGTTTCAATCTCGCCTTCGCGCTGCACACCCAGGGCAAGGAAGGGTAAAGCGCCCGCCTCGGCAACCGCCGCCGCAAAGGCGGGGGAGTCGCTGACACGGGTCATGGGGCCCTGGGCGAGGGGATACGTGGTGCCGTGGGCTTGTGCCCATGCCGAGCCTTCCTTGAGAACATCCACGTGCCGTGCGGCGCGCAGGTGTGAGGACAATTCGGCGCGCAGGCCGCGCAGGGTTCGTTCCACAGTGCCGTAGCGCCCGGCGAGGCGGTGCGCGAAGCCCGCATCCTGCCCGAGTGGCAGGGGGCGGGCTCCGTCATTCTTTCCGAAGGCGGCGAGGGACCGGAACCGAAGGGGCGCTTCGTCACCGGTACAGTGGGTTTCAGAACCGTCCATGTGTTCAATGCGTGCCCGGATCTGCGGGGGCAGCGGCGACTCGCGCAGCAAGGCCAGTTGAGAGTCGAGGACAACGCCAGCGGCGCCGCCTGCAAAGGCGGCGGCGAGGGTGTGGCTACCGATTCCGCCCTGAACCCATAGGGGCAGCGTGATGACATGGCGCAGGCGTTGGAGAAGGATGAAAGCAGTTTCCTCTCCAACCCAGCCGCCGGACTCGTTACCCTTGGCGATCACGCCGTCGGCGCCAGCCGTTTCCGCAGCCTGGGCCGTTTCGAGATCTAAGGATTCAACCAGAACCCGCACATTTAGTTCGTGCAGGCGGAGGATATGACCGCTCATTTCTGCGGGCTTGGTGCGGGCGAGGATAACCCAGCCCACCTGCTGGGGGAGGTCGTTCAGGAGGCCTTGAGCGATGCCGGAAACGCCTAGATCAAGGCGCAAACCGCATCGTTCGCGGGGTGCGGTGCGGAGTTCGGCGAGTGCTGAGCGCAGGGTGGCTTCGGACGGGGCCGATTCGCCATTGATGATTCCGATTTCGCCCGCCCGGATGGCGGCCAAGGCAAGTTCGGGCGCCAAAAAGCCCGCAATCGAAGTTGCCATGAAATGAAAATCGTCCAGCCCTGTCATTGTATTGATCTCCGACAAACAAGGGATTCATGATTTCAGGATTCCGTTAGTCATCAATCAGAGACACGTTAGAACGAGGTTCGGAAAGAAAGCGTAGCGCAGGAAAAGAGTTACATAAAACTAACGCATGTTGAATCGAACGCAAGTAGTGATGACGCAGACTTGCTCGCCTTTGTCCAAGGTCGCTTAGAGTGTAACCATGTATTCACTTGTCTATTTTGAAATCTCCGGCGTGTGTAACGGCAAGTGTCCGTGGTGCCAGACGGCGAGGTTGAAACCCCATGGGAGTTTTGTGGATCCTGTGAAGTTTGGTCAGGCGCTGGATAGGCTACTCAATCTGAAATTAATCGGTCCGGAGACCGTGATCAATCTGTTCAATTGGGGGGAACCCTTTCTGCATCCTGACTTGAACGGGGTCCTGCGGGAATTGTCGAAACGCAATCTCTCCTTTGGCTTGTCCACCAATGCCTCGCGTTTCGTTTCCCTGGATCCCGCTGTTCTGGGAAACATGCGTCATTTGACATTTTCCCTTCCGGGGTTCAGCCAGGCCTCCTATGACCGGATCCATGGGTTCAATTTTGAGGCTGTGCTTCAGACAATCAACAAACAGCTGGATGAACTCTCAGCCAACCGGTTTCGCGGGACCATTGTGGTTAACTACCATGTGTACCAGTTCAATATCAGGGAACTCCAGCTGGCCGCCCGATACTTTGCCAAGCGGAAGATCTGCTTCAAGCCCAACGTGGCGGCTTTGGCGGACCTGGACTTGATGATGGCTTACCTGACCAACGGCATGGATAGGGCTTGTTTGCGTGCTGTATCCCGGGATCTCCTGTTATACCACCTTGACGGGCTTTTGGCCGCGCAGCCCGCCGGGTACCGGTGCCCGCAGTTTGACATTCTTACCATCGATGAGGACTTCAAGGCCCTGACCTGTTGCGCCGTCAGCAAGCACCACAAGGACTATGCCATCGGGTCGATTTTTGAGTTGAAAGCGGAGGATCTTATGGCTCAGAAGACATCCCGTCCAATTTGTGAGGGGTGTACTGCCTCAGGAGCCTCTTTCTGGGTTAACTCCTCATACGTACCGGATTTCGTAAAGGAGCTGACGAGAAGCGAATACACCCTGCCGCCAGGACTGCGCCGGTTGGTGCCGTCCGGCCTTAAGGCGGCGCTCCGGCGGGCGTTTCCCCGCAAATCATCTCTTTATCTGGACGGCGACGCGACGTTCTACGTGGAGAAACGTCAAGCAACGCCATGAAGCTCATGGAAAACTAACGTGAGCATGATGGATCGAAAATATTTGTAAGGTAATTTAACTGACATGAATACTCGGCTTAGTGTGCTGTCGGCGGGACTACTGGTGCTTGCGCCGTGGGCTGGCCGTGCGGGTGAGTTCAACATTACGACGAACACCGGGGTTACCCCGAAGACGATCAACATTACCAGATATACGGGGACCAATGCCGCCGTGACCATTCCGAGCGTAACCAATGGTCTGGCGGTCGTCAGTCTTGCGAATAGTGCATTTTTTAATTGTAGTAACCTGACCAGCGTGGTGATTCCCAATGGCATCACCAGTCTGGGCAAGTGGGTCTTCGACGGGTGTAGCAGTCTGGCCGGCGTGACGATTCCCAACACTGTTACGAATATGGGGCTTTCGGACTTTCATGCGTGTAGTAGCCTGACGAATGTGGTCATCAGCACCAACGTGACGAGCATCGCCGATACTACGTTCGCCGGGTGCAGTAGTCTGGCCGGTGTCACGATCCCAACCAATGTTACCCTGGTAGGAGTTGGGGCATTCTATGGTTGCGGAAGCCTGACGAACCTGACTCTGGGGAGCAAAGTCGCCAGCATCAAGGATGGTGCGTTCATGAATTGCAGCAACCTGACCAGCTTTGTGATTCCCAATAGCGTCACACTCCTGGGTAGTCAGGGGTTTATGGGTTGCGGCCGCCTGACAAACGTGACGATTGGCGCGAAAGTCACCAGCATCGCAAGCAATATGTTCGACAGTTGTACCAGTTTATCCGCGATTGCCATCCCCACCAATATCACAAGCATTGGAGACTCGGCGTTCTCGGGTTGCACGAGTCTGACGAACCTGATGATCGGGAACCGAGTTGCCAGCATCGGGGCGGCGGCGTTCGCCGGTTGTACTGGACTGCTTGATCTCGCGATTCCCAACAGTGTTACTACTATAACAGGGGGAACTGACTGGCCTGTCTTCATTTCGGGGCCTTTTCAAAATTGTAGCGGCCTGACCAACGTGGTGATCGGCACGGGCGTCACCGGCATCGGGGATTTTGTGTTCCGTGGTTGCGCCGGACTGACCCGCCTTACGATTCCCGCCAATGTCGGCAGTATAGGGAACTATGCCTTCGCTGGCTGTTCCAAGCTGACGAACGTTACGCTGTCCAATGGTGTCGCCGATATCGGGTTTTGTGCCTTCTCCGATTGTAGCAGTCTGATCAGCCTGATGCTTCCTGACTGTGTCTCCAGCATTGGCGATCAGGCTTTCACAGGATGCACTAGTTTAACGAATGTCATGATTGGCAACGGAGTTGCCAGCATTGGTGCTCAGGTGTTCGATAATTGCAGCAGTCTTCGCGACATAACGGTAGACCCGGCCAATTCCTTCTTTGGTAGCATGGTCGGGGTGTTGTTCAGCAGTGACCTGGCCACCCTCATCCGATGCCCGGGAGGTAAAGCGGGAGATTACACGGTTCCCGACAGCGTGACCAGTATCGGGCTCGCGGCGTTTCAGGGCTGCCTCACGTTGACGAACGTGACGATTTCCGAAACCGTCACCAGCATCGGGGACAATGCGTTCGAGTTGTGTACCGGTCTGACCAACGTGACGATTCCCAGCGGCGTCACCAGCATCGGAGACTATGCGTTCTATGGATGCGCCAATCTGGCCAGTGTCTCGCTGGGCTATGGCGTCGCCAGTATCGGTTTTCAGGCGTTCGGGAATTGTGCTAGTCTGACCACGTTCACGGTAGACCCATCCAATTCGAACTATGGCGGTGTGGGTGGAGTGTTGTTCAGCAGTGACCTGGCCACCCTCATCCGATGCCCGGGTGGAAAAGCGGGACACTATACGATTCCTGACGGAACCACCAAAATTGGGGATAATGCGTTTGAAGTGTGTGCCGGTTTGGCTAGTGTAACCATTCCAGGCAGTGTCTCCAGCATCGGGTTTTCAGCCTTCGCCAATTGCACCAGTCTTACGGGAGCCTATTTCAGGGGCAACGCCCCCAGTTTCGCCTCCAGCCCGTTCAGCGTTCACAGCGTTTTCGCGGGCGATACCACGACAGTCTATTATTTGCCGGGGAAAACGGGATGGGACACGGCGGATGCCGGTGTATCGGTTGCCGTATGGTGTCCCGTCGCGTCCGGCGACATTAATTTTGGAGTGCGCACCAACCAATTCGGGTTCAACATCAACTGGGCAGGCGGCATGGTTGTCGTGGTCGAGGCCTGCACGAACCTGACAGATTCCTCCTGGATCCCCCTGCAAACAAACACTCTTTCCGGCGATTCGCTTTATTTCAGCGACCCTCAATGGAGTCTCTATCCGGGACGGTATTATCGAATCGTTTCACACTGAGAGGCGTTATGAGGTTTCGGACAAGAATTTTGGACTGGATTATCAAGAAATACATGCCCGATATCCCGTGTCAACCGGTCATGTGGACGCTCGAATCTGTATATCTGGCTCGGGCTTACTATGTGGCGGCGGAGTTGGGGATTGCGGACATTCTCACCAAAGGGCCGCTGCCGATCGCGGAGCTTGCACGGGAAACCCGGACCCATGAACCTTCGTTGTATCGTGTCATGCAGGCTTTGGCCGCCTTCGGCGTGTTCGCCGAGAATGACAACAGTGAGTTTGAAATGACCTGGCGGGCGCGGCAACTGCAAAGCGGGGTGGAAGGTTCGGTTCGTGCCTGGACCGTTTGGATCGGCGCTCAGCAGAACTGGACTGGATTGGACTCAGTTCTGGAGTCTGTCAAAACCGGAAATAGCTCGTTTAAATTGGTTCATCAGAAAGAACTTTATCCATACATGCGCGAGAATCCCGACTATGCCGCCAAGCTGGTCAACGGCATGAATGACTGGACAGCGTGGCAATGTCGGATGATTGTAGACTCCTATGACTTTGGACGATTCGGGAAAGTGGTGGACGTGGGCGGCGGACAGGGGCGGTTGGTGATTGAGATCCTCAAACGTAATCCGCAGGTCAAGGGTATGCTATTTGACCAGTCCTACTCGACGGGTGCGGCCCAGGTGAATGTCAATGCAGCCGGGCTCGGGAACCGATGCGAAGTGGTGGCCGGGAGTTTCCTGGAAAATGTTCCGGAAGGCGCGGACGCTTACGTCCTCAAGCATGTCCTTCGGGACTGGCCTGACGAAAAGGCCCGGGTGATCCTTGCCAACTGCCATCGCGCGATGAAACCGGGAGGAACCCTGCTTGTGGTCGATGGCGTTATCGATCCCCGGAACAGGACGGATCGTCTTCAGAAACTGCTGAATCTTGAGCAGTTATGGTATGTGAGTGGAGAGCTCAGGTCGCTCAATGCCTGGCGCGGGATGCTTCGTGACACGGGGTTTGTTGTTGGGGAGATTCTTCCAACCGGCATCGTCGATGCCTCCATTATAGAAGCAAGGAAATCTCGTTGACCGAAGGTTCGCGCAATGAGAAGGGAAGGCAAGGCAGAACGCAAATCTTCACCGGCGCTCATAATGCCGGAGGGTCTTGAGAAACTGGCGACGCGGCTTCTTGTGGTCGAACGCCTTCCACGCGTCAGCAAAGGCAGCGCGGCGGATAAACTGCTCCTGGCGCCAGTTAGCTAAGCAACCTCCCAGCGCGGAAACCATGGCGACGCCGTCCGTCGCGGCAGCGATTTCGGCCATGACCCGCTCGATCATCGCCTGGGCCATAACCGCATCGTGATGACGGCCTAGCACGTCCTGAAGGCCAGTCAGACGACGGGCCATTTTCGCAATGGGTTTTCCATAAACGTCGGCCAAGATCTCGCATACGTATCGTAGGTGCTTGCAGTGGATGCGCAGACGGTGAAGCGCTTTGTCCGGCGTATCGGGTACGATTTTACGACCCGCTGTGAGGATTTGTCCCAGTTTGAAGCCCATTTCTCGGGCTCCTGCCCTGATAATATCCGGGCTTCCCGTGGCGACAGGGCGGTTCGACTTCCGGATCATCTCCCTGCAAGTTTTTTTGAGGGCTTTGAAACGGGTGCTTCGCAAATCTCGACACAGGGCGTCGTGCGCCTGTTCCCGCCTCCGGATCATCTCCTGTCGGCAGATCCCTGCGGCGGGATGATGAGACGTCCCGGATTGTTGCAGCCGCATCACCTGGCATTCCTGAAGGTGTACGTCCAAGTCGCGTACAGCGCCCAAACTCCGCCCCAGCCATTTCAACTCGTGCGCTAATTTCTCCGACGTGCGCGGCGGCAACGCGCCGCGAAACAACCTCAGGACGGTGCGGAGGCGCCGGATGCTTACCCGCATGTCGTGAAGACACGTGGAATCGACACCCAGGCGCGTTCCCGGCACATGCCAAAGCAGTCGGCGAAAACCCAGCGTAAGCGCCCGCGCGGCGGCTTTGCGCATGGGATCCTCGGGGCGGATACGTAGCGAAGGTCCCTCGGACAAGACGGGCAGACTCAAGCCTGCCATTCGCAAACCAAATGTAAATTTCGACTCACCCGCCGGTTTCAGTCCCAGCTTGTGTTGCAAGTCTGAAGCAAACTTGACCAGCGACGCGGGAAGCCCGTCCCTCAACTCCACCTCG
Organism: bacterium; assembly: GCA_037134355.1. Classification (GTDB taxonomy): domain Bacteria; phylum Verrucomicrobiota; class Kiritimatiellia; order CAIKKV01; family CAITUY01; genus JAABPW01. The sequence goes on from JBAXMJ010000028.1 coordinate 23,869, forward strand.
AGCCGTTGAAGCACGTCGGTGCATTCCACTCCGGCAAAACAGACACGGTCAGCTGACACCTCTAGATGCGCACCCTCCCGTGTCCAAATGTCGTAGACACGACGTTCCTGCATCAATTCGAATAAACAACGAACATTCAGGCGTCTGGTCAGAGGGAGCAGGCGGATCCGGACGTCCCGTCCAGGTAAAGGGCCGGGCCAGTTCCAATCCTCCTGTGCCAGTTTCTCGCTCAGCTCAAACCGATCCGCGAGACCCTCTTTGAACGGCGTCAGCGACTTCAAGGTAAGTGTGTCGCGCTTCCCGATCCGTCGCAAACGGCAGCTTACACCGGACCTCATAAGAAGCCGTGTCGGCGTGTCAAGGTACTGGTCATGAACGCGGTTCAACGGGCGGACACGAAACGCATCAGCCAGCCTTGGTAGTACACGGGGTAACTGTTCCAGCTGACTCGCTGTAGCGAGAAAGACAAATTCCGTTTCGCGCTCTTGCATGGCTCGGCCCTTATCAGGAGATAATGTGTACGCTCCGGAGGCTTGGTTTTCAAGCGCTATCAAACATAACATAATTCCTGCATGTCGTGATTCGAAGAACGGGGTCCACTTCAGTCCGGCTTTCTGAGTTTGCCGGATCCATTCCGATGATGGAGCCGGGACCATAAACTAATCGAAATAAAATTATCACCTATTCAATGTCATATTCTCGACAGCGTATATTCCCCGCGTTTCCAGAATACTATTTGTCAATAAAACAGCATCTGTAGAGGCATAAACGACGAAAACGGCCTGCCGATACAGTCAGAATGATTAAGTACGGGAGAAGAGCGCATGAACGGTCAACTGAAACGGAGCATGAAAATGAAAAACATACTGCAGCGTGTAACACTATCCTTTTTACTGGCGGTTGGATTGACAGGCGGACTGTCAGCATCGGCCGGAAGTGCGCCCTGGAAATTCGGCGTGATGTCGGACACGCAGTGGACGGGGGTGCCTGCGGACCAGACGAACAACCCGAACTACGTGGCGGTGTCGATCATCAACC
>JBAXMJ010000029.1:0-24631 GCA_037134355.1 bacterium
GCGGGATTAAATACCCGCAACATTGTATTCTCTTCTCCTATTTTCTCTGTGCCTCCGGTGCGCCTCTAGCGAAGCGGGTGGTGAATCTTCTCTTGAATTTGGAGACACAAGGGATTGTAGGTGGTTGAGTGAAGTGGATAGCCCTATACCGCAATTTAAAATTGGGAGGGACGCCGGCCTCGGCGTCCGGGGTGTTTTTCGACAGGCTGCTAGGTTTAGTTTCTGGACAGAACTAGTTAAGGCGTTCAGACAGTGGGGTGCGAATTGACTGATGATCGTTGCCATCAGAACCAGGAAGACAAAAGAGGTCAGCATGAAAACGTTCCTTGCAGCGATTGACTGCGGAACCTCGGTCGTTAAAAGTGCCGTTGTGGGGGTGCGCGGGGAGATCAAGGGATTTGCGGGCGTCCCAACACCTTGCGTGCAGTACGCCGACGGACGGATTGAGAACGACCCTCAATCCATTGTGAATGCCTGCTTCTCCTCGCTTCGACTGGCCCTGGCAAAATCCGGTATTTCACCGAAACACATTGAGGGTATCTCCCTCGCCAACCAACGGGCCACGCTCCTGTGTGTTGACGTCCATGGCAGGGAACTGGGCAACGCCATCTCATGGCAAGATATGCGGGGTGCAGCACGCATCAAGGCATTCCGGCGACATATCCCCGATAAAACCTACTGTTCGATCACGGGTTTGCCCAATAACCCTGTTTTCACCCTAGCCAAGATTCTCTGGATTATGAAGCACGACCCGGACCGGTTCCGAAAGACTGCCCATTTTGTGTTGATTCAGGACTATGTGCTGAAACAGCTCGGATGCGATGGGTTTTTCTGTGACTGGTCCAACGCATCGCTGACCGGCATGCTGGATGTAGAGCGCCTGAGTTGGAGTCCCACCATCCTGAAGCTGACAGGGATACCCGAAGCGCGGCTGTCAGACCTGGTGCCTTCCGGGACGAAAGTGGGAACCCTTTCGAAACAGGCGGCGAGGCGGACGGGGCTGTTGGAAGGCACGCCCCTCGTGGCCGGCGGGGGCGATCAGCAGTGCGCGGGAATTGGTGCGGGAGCAGTCGCGCCGGGCATGATCGAGATCACGCTCGGAACCGCCGCCGTGCCCCTGTGCTATACGGCGACGGCGGTGCGCGATCCCAAACGGCGGGTCATGTGCTGCGCGCACGCGGTGCCGGGGAAGTGGAACCTTGAAGGGTTGCAGAATTCAGCTGGCGTGTGTCTCAGGTGGGCGGCCATGCTGATGAACGGCGGAGAACGTTTCTCGAATGATTTTCTGGCAAAGGTGGCAGACGTCGGACCGGGCGCGGCCGGCATTCTGTTCTACCCTTATCTGGCAGGCGATTCCGCCCCCCACTGGAACCCGGGCGCAAAGGGGATGTTTATGGGGCTGACGCTGACCCATAACCGGTACGAATTGGCAAGGGCCGTCATGGAAGGGGTATCCATGCAGACACGGGAAGTACTGGACGTGTTTACCACGCTCGGAGTGCCCATACGCCAGATCCGCCTGACAGGAGGCTGCACGGCCATCGAAGGTTGGAATCAGATGCAGGCGGACATTTTCGGGAAGCCGGTTTCCACGTTAGAGAATCCGCAGGCCTCGCTACTCGGAGCGGCGATCCTGGCGGCCCATGGCGTGGGGATATTCCCATCCGTCGCCTCGGCGGCGAAGCAGATGGTGAGGATACGCAGGACGTATGAACCCGCCCGCGACCGGGTCGGGGAATATGACAGCATTTACCGGAAGTTCCGGGCGATTCGCGGACGGTGTGAGGCGGCGCATTTGTTTGCGGCAAGTGAGAGACCGCTTCGGGGTTGAATGGAAGAAAACCAGGAACGGAGTTGATTGATGATAGAGGCTCTCTATCGGCGGCTCATGGACTTCACCAGGGACGGCGTGTACCAGTACCGATTCGACGACGGGAGGATTCTGCTGGCCAACCAGGGGTTTGTGGACATCCTCGATCTGAACTGTACGCCTGAGGAACTGGTGGGGAAATGCCTCAAGGATGTGCTCATCTACACAGACAAAGAAGGCTCCGTCCGACAAGCTTTGGAACATAAGGGTGAGATTCATGGATTTGAGTATCACTTCAAGACCCTGAAAGGGGAGGATCGATGGGTGATCCATGATTCACGCATCGTCAATGATCCGGACACGAAACAACGGATTGTCGAAGCCATTGTCAAGGACATCACGGAACGCACGAAAGCCGAACAGCAACTGGCGGCCGAGGAAGAGCGCCTGCGGGTCACGTTGCATTCGATCGGCGATGGAGTCATCACAACGGATACCACGGGCAATATCGTCCTGATAAATTCCGTCGCCGAGCAACTCACCGGATGGCCGCAGGAAGAAGCCATGGGAAGACCTCTCCCGGAAATATTCCAAATCATCAACGAGAAGACTCGCCAGCTCTGCGTCAACCCCGTCGAAAAGGTGCTCCAATCCGGGACCATTGTGGGGTTGGCTAATCATACCGCTTTGATTGCCCGGGACGGCACCGAGCGTAGCATTGCGGATAGTGGCGCGCCCATTCGCGAACCCGGCGGCAACATCATCGGAGTCGTCCTCGTATTCCGAGACGTCACCGGAGTCAAGCAGGCGGAGGCGGAGCACGCGAGATTGCAGGCGCAGTTGACCCAGGCCCAGAAGATGGAATCCGTGGGCCGCCTCGCCGGTGGTGTGGCGCACGACTTCAACAACATGCTTATGGGCACCATGGGCTACGCCGACTTATGCCGGGACGAACTCCCAGCAGGTCATCCCATCCGCTGCTATCTGGATGAAATCACCAATATCTCATGGCGGTCGGCCAACCTCACCCGGCAATTGCTGGCCTTCGCCCGCAAAACGATCATCGCACCCCAGATCCTGGACCTGAACAACGCCATGTCGGGAATGCTCCAATTACTTCAGCGGCTGCTCGGCGAGAATATCCAAATGGTCTACCTGCCAGGCGCAAACCTGTGGCCGGTCAAACTCGACCCGTCGCAGCTTGACCAGATCCTGACGAACATCTGTGTCAATGCCCGTGACGCCATTGACGGGGTCGGCAAAATCATAGTCGAGACAGCCACGGCCACGCTGGATCAGGCCTACTGTGACGATCACGCGGGAGCCGTTCCGGGCGAGTACGTCCTGCTGAGTGTCAGCGACACCGGTTGCGGCATGACGAAGGACGTCCTTGCGAATATTTTCGAGCCGTTCTTCACAACCAAGGAGGTAGGCAAGGGCACTGGTCTCGGGCTGGCCACCGTGTACGGTATCATCAAGCAGAACAACGGCTATATTGATGTCTACAGCGAACCGGGCAAAGGCACGGCGTTCAAAATCTATATGCCACGTTTCGGGGGGGAAGTCGCCAAACCGAACGTCGCCAAAATCGTCGAAGCACCCCGAGGTCGAGGGGAGACGATCCTCTTAGTGGAGGACGAGCCTGCGCTACTCAAGACGTTCGGACGGTGCCTGGTTTCCCTCGGGTACGAGGTCTTGCTGGCGGCGAACCCAGCGGAAGCCCTCGACATAGTGGCTCGGCATTCGGGCGTCATCCATCTGTTGTTCACCGATGTGATCATGCCCGGCATGAACGGACGGGAGCTGGCCGAACAGCTTCAGGCGAGCAAGCCGGGTCTCAAAGTTCTGTTTATGTCCGGTTACACGGCTGAAGGGATTGACGAAAAGGAATTATTGCAGAAAAGCGTTTCTTTCATCCAAAAGCCGGCCACGCGCGGCGACATTGCTCGTAAGGTGCGAGAGGTATTGGACGTGTAGCCCTACCCCACGTGTCTTTTGGAGCATGGACTGCTGTTGAGCCTCCCACGGAGCTGGATGCTCCGAAGGACAGGTGGGGTGGCAATTATTTTCTTAGGCAAAGATGATTGACTCAAAACAAATCCATACATACACTGTACACATGAATGACATCCGATTCGAATGGGATGAGGAAATAAACCGGGCGGGTATCAAAAAGCATGGCGTATCCTTTGAGGAAGCGCAGACGGTGTTTCTGGATGAATACGCGGTGCGATTTTACGACCCAGATCATTCAGAAGATGAGGATCGATTCATTATGCTTGGACTGAGCTTTAAAGCCAGAGTATTGATCGTATGCCACTGCCATAGGCAGGACGACACAGTGATCAGGATTATTTCAGCACGAAAAGCAGACAAGCGAGAATCAAAAAATTACCAGAGGTAACATTATGAGAGCACATTACGACTTCTCGAAAATGAAGGGGCAAAAGAACCCCTATACCGGCCGCTTGAAACAGCCAATCACCATCCGACTGGATAAGGATACGGTGTCCTACTTCAAGGGACTGGCGACTGAACTGGGAATGCCATACCAAAACCTGATCAATCTCTACCTCCGGGATTGCGCCTTCAGTCACAAAAAACTTGACCTGAAATGGGCATCTTAAAAAAGCCGATTTGCGCAAACAGCTAACTGAATGACTTACCCGACCCGGTCCTCGATCTTACCGAGGGCGCGCAGGAGTCCATCAAGGATGGTGATCGGGTGCGGGGGGCAACCGGGAATATACACATCCACAGGCACCACGTCCCCTGCCCCGTTGCAGGCTTCGGGATGATCAACATACGGACCGCCGTTAATGGCGCAGGCACCCACGGCAATCACCAGTTTGGGATCGGGAACGGCGTCATAGGCTTTCTTCAAGGCCAGTTCCATGTTCTTCGTCACCGGCCCGGTGATAAGCACCCCGTCGGCATGACGAGGCGAGGCCACAAACTGGATTCCAAACCGCCCGAGATCAAACACTACGGTGTTCAAGACATTACAGTCCGCCTCGCATGCATTGCATCCGCCCGCGCAAACCTGCCGCAACTTGAGGGAACACCCGAACAGCTTCCGGGTTTTCTCGTCCAGCGCCGCCTTCAGCACGGGCTCGCTTCCGCCGACGATCATCGACTGGCGATCCCGCGTGGCAAGCTGGTGGTCGCGACTGAACCGGATGGCACCGGCCGGACACCCTTTTTCACACTCCCCACAGAACAGACAACGCCCGAGATCAATCGTGACTTTTCCGGCCCGCTCCGCCAAGGCGCCCACCGGACAGACTCCGGCATACGAGCCAAGCCCCCCGCCAAATTTCGTCTGGTCAATAACCGGCATCCCTTGGAACCGATCAGGTAGAACCGGCTGCTTCCGCGGATACTTGATCGTGCGATGCTTCTGTTTCAGGCGCGCCAGAATGATACTCAACATAGTGACCTCACCTTCACAAATCGTGTCCGCAATAGGACAGGTTGAAACTCTTATTGCACAGCGGGAAATCGGAAATCTGCTGGTTCCGCATCGCCATCGCCAACCCCATCCAGTTCAGGAAGGACGGATCTACCACCTTATAGCGGGCAAACCGTCCCTGCTTGTCGGTCAGCGCCACATGGCAAATCGAACCCCTCCAACCTTCCACCAGAGAAACAACCAGAGAATCCACCGCCAGCGCCTGGGGCTCCACCCGAACAGCACCACCGACGGGCATCTGCAACTGCTCCCGGATAAAATCACCCGACCGCTGAATTTCCAACCACCTGATGTAAGCACGCTCGAAAACATCGCCACTCACCCCGGTGGACACCGGAATCTGGGCAAAGCGGTAAATGCCCGCCGGGAAATCCTGACGCGCATCATATTCAGCGCCACAGGCCCGGGCCACGGGCCCCACCAGGCCGATTTCACGACACATCTCAAGTGAGATCTTTCCGGTTTCCTCGAACCGGCTCATGACCGAGGGCGAATCCCACAGCAAGTTGACGGCATTGGCCGTATCCGCCATCGTGGCCTCCAACCGCTTGAGAAGATCCGACACTCCTGCTGCGTCCGCATCAAACCCGATCCCGCCCGGCCGGATCAGGCCTCGCCCGAACCGGTTCCCGCACAGCACGGCGGTCATATTGAGAAAATCACCACGTAACCGGCCGCAATAGGATGCCGTGGGCAAAAAGCCAACATCCCCGGCCAGTGCCCCCAGATCGCCAGTATGGTTCGCCAACCGCTCCAATTCCAAGGCAATGCCCCGGAACACCTGGGCCCGCGCGGGAACCGTGCACCCGGCCAGCGCCTCCATCGCCTGGCAATACGCCGTGGTATGCCCAATGGTGGTGTCCCCCGCGAGGGTCTCAAAAAGGTGGATCGTCCGCGTGTCCGGGCCACCCATCAAAGCCCGTTCAATTCCCCGATGCTGATAGCCCAGTGAAATTTCAAGATGGAACACCTGTTCCCCGTGGCACTGGAACCGGAAATGGCCCGGCTCAATAATCCCCGCATGAACGGGTCCCACAGCCACCTCGTGGACTTCATCGCCCTCCACCTTGTAATACTCCATGATCCCGGCTACCGGCGCCTCGGACTCACTCCGACCCCAGGCATCATGTCCGGGCCGCCATGACTTCACAAAACGGACCGGCTTAAGCCAGGGGTGCCCCTCAGGGCGAAGCCCGAACTGTTCGGCAATTTCGCGCTCAAACAAATGAACCTGGGGACACTCCGGCGTCAGGGACGGAAACGACTCGCCCGTAATCCGTGTCCGGGCCACACGAAGCTGCCCTTCTTCGCGAAACGCAAGCACCGCGTAAAGATCAACCCCGGCCTCACCTTCAGGCATGTGCCCGAACAAGGCGGCCACCTTGGCACCATCCTCAACCGCTTCCCGAATGGAACCCCGAAAGACGGAGCCTTCCAGATCCGGAATATCGCGCCGGGCGATCGCCACGCTGTTTCGAGTCTGTGCCCATTTCAAAATCGCGGTCATGGCTTCACCTCCAGGTACGCCACCGCGTCATGAAGCGCGGTGGTCAGGGAATTGGGGATGTACAACCCGAGCAGGATGGAAAGACCGAGGAATATCAGGATCGGAATCACCAGTTGGGGACGATCCCGGTACGCCGTAGACGCCGCCTGTGGCGAGGGGACGCCCTGGACCACGCGTAGCACCGTCGTCCCCATCCCAATGAAGACAATCGCCAGGACCGCCAGATACATGGCTGCCACGGCATAGTGCCCGCCGTTGATGGCACCGGTCAGAATCGTGAACTCACTGATGAAAGGGCCACCGGGCGGTGATCCGGTGACAATCAGGAACCCCGCCAGAAAGGTGACGCCTGATACCGGGAGCCGCCGCATGGCGCCGCGGACATCATCCGTCAGCTTGCTTCCGTAGGCCCGATGAATATTCCCCGCCGACAGGAACAGCACCCCCTTGGTCACCCCGTTCGTGATCATATGCAACAAGGCTCCAAAGGCGGCCAACCCGCCCAGCCCGATCCCCAGAACCAGAATTCCCATGTGTTCGACGCTGGAGTAGGCCAGCATCCGCTTGAAGTCCCGCTGACGCACCATAAACACCGCCGCAACCGCCATCGAGAACAGCCCGATAAACACCAGGATCTCCCGGGCAAACGCCGCTTCCGGCGCGGCAAGGCAGATCTGATAGAACCGGAGAATCGACAGAAACGCGCAACTTGTGACCCCGCCCGCCAGCAGGGCACCCACCAGTCCGGGCGCCTCGCCATAGGCATCCGGCTTCCAGGTGTGCATCGGGGCCAACCCCATCTTGGTGCCATACCCCACCAGGAGCAGCACAAATGCCGCATGCAACCAGGGGCGTGACAACTGCGGCGCGATCTTCACCAGATCATCAAGAAGCAGAGTCGGAACCAAACCCGCGTGAAGCGACGAATAGGCCAGGAAAAACGATCCCAGCAGGGCTAGGGCAATTCCCACCGACCCGATGAGCAGATACTTCCAGGTCGCCTCAAGCGAACGCGCACTGTGGTTGAAAAACAACAACGGTGCCGTGCAAAGTGTGGTGGCTTCGATGGCCACCCACATCAATCCGAGATGATGGGAAAGCACCACCAGGGTCATCATGCCCAGCATCCCCAGAAGACAGGCGCAAAAAAACCGGTTCTGGCGTTCGGGTCGCAAGTCTAAATAAGCCGGTGCGTAAAAACCGCAAATCGTAAAAATCACACTGATCAGGCCAAGCACCAGTTTTCCCAGTGGATCCAAAGCCAACCACCCTTGAAGCCCCGCCACAGGGTGTCCGCAGGACAACACCCATCCCGTCATGCCCAGATGAACCACCCCTGCCAGGGGAATCAACCAGGGGCGCCAGCGATTCGACGGCACCACCAGCGCGGCGACCGCGATGATTAAGGGAACAAATATCAGCCAAAAGACCATGATCTACTCCTTTAATTCCGACAGCATGTTGGTGCTCACCGAGGAGAACTCCCTGCTGATTTTGTGAATAATGATGCCCATCACAAAGATGGCGACAAACAGATCGAGTAGCACTCCCAGTTCAACCAGGAACGGGATAGCCTCCATCAACAACAGGCCAAAGATAAACACGCCATTTTCAAGAATCAGATAACCCACCACCTGCGTGATCGCCTTCGACCGAGTGGTCAGAATCAGGAATCCAGTAAGCACCGTGGACAACGACGCCGGCACCACCAGAGAACTCATGTGATCATGGGCAATCGGAAGCGTCTTGGAGAACAGCAACGCCAGCGCCGTACCCACCGCCCCGAGAAACAAGGAGGCCACAAATCCCACAATTGGCTCTACCTCCCTGCGAATCACCACCTCGCGGACGGCATGAAACAACATGCGGGGAATCACAACCCCCTTGAGTGCAACCGTGGCACCCGCCATCAGCGCTACCCAGATCATGAAACTTCCGTGAGCCATGACGATCATGAATCCCAGCAGAATCCCCTGCACCGCGACAGCCTGGATCAGCGTGCGCAAGCGGCTCGCTCCCAGCGCCACGAAGTTCAGAAGCAGTACCACAACCAGAATTGGATCAATGAAGTCTTTCATGGATTTACCTCAACAACAGGATCACTCCAAACGCCGACAACAGACACGCCGCCACGAGAAAGGTGGGAACAAAAACCATCCGGAACCGGGCCATCATCGACTCCACCACACCAATCAATACCGCCAACCCCAGCATTCCGGCCATGAACAGCCCCCAATCGCACCAGGGATTTCGATGCTCAAACGGCGCCACGACACGCAACAGAACCGCCCCCATCACAAACAGTTTCATCGCCGCTCCATACAGGATCATCCCGAAGGCGGGACCGCTGTGATCCAGCGCCATCACCTCATGAATCATCGTCAATTCCAAGTGCGTGTTCGGGTCGTCAAAGGGAATGCGGCAATTTTCCACCAGCAAAACAATAAACAGACTCGCCGCCACCAGCACCAGCGATGGAGCTGCCACCCCCGCCCCCAGCGGAAAGGTGCCGTCGAGCATGGTGGTCAGGGACAGTGATGCCGACAACTTGGCTAACACCAGAAATCCAAAAAACAACGCCGGCTCGGCAAGACAGGAGAACGTCACCTCACGGGCAGAACCCATTCCCTCAAACGCCGATCCGGTATCCAGTGCCGCCGTCGCCGTGAAAAATCGACCCAGCGCAAACAAATAGGCGAAAAGAATCATATCACCATTGAACGACACGGGCGCCGAATGACCCCCGAATGGAATCAACATGCCGGCCAGGAGCGCAGTCGCCAACCCGACCACCGGCCCGGCCCGGAACACCCAGGTCGTGGTCGTACTGAACACGGACCCCTTCTGAAACAATTTCGAAAGGTCATAATACGGCTGCAACAGCGGTGGCCCGATGCGCCCTGCAAACAATGCCTTGGTCTTGCCTATGACCCCCAGCAACAGCGGCGGCATGACCAGCAATAGAACAATATGAATAAGTATATGACTCATGACGGCTTCCCGGTTATCTCCATAATAACAACGCCATTAAAAAAAGGACGATGTAAAACAAGTAGGCATGGATATTTCCCGCCTGTAAAAATCGGAATGAGGAGAAAATTTTTGCCACGAACCGGAACGCCGGCTTCAGAATGACATCCAGTAATATATCCGGCACATGGCTCTTAAAGGTCGTCCGCCCAAGAAAAACGGCCTCCACGCGGGGAACCCGAACCCGGGGATGCTGAATCCACCCGAACAGTGTCCCCAGGATCTGGGCGAAAGACGAGGCGGTGTATTGCATCCTTGCCGAAGGCGCCGCATAGCCGCAATCCCAGGTAATCCCGGAGGTCGCGCCGCCTTGTGTGATCCGCTTCCTCATCGCCAGTGTGAAGAGCCCCAATAAGGCCACCAAAGTCAGGGACCCCAGACTGATCCAGCCAAACGGAACCAAAGTCGCCAGACGCGGCATTGACTGGGTTCCGGCCGGAGCCCAAGCCATGATTCCCTGATCCAACACCGGTGCCACGACCATGGGAGCAATTCCGATACCCACACACAGCACCGCCAACACCAGCATGGGTCGCGTCATCGCCCGGCCCACTTCATGGGCATGCTCACCATGCCGTGACCGTGCCGTTCCCAGAAAAACCGCCCCGAATGCCTTCACAAAACAGGCGAGCGCCAAAGCCCCGATCAAGGCTAGAACCGGCGCCACAAATGCGGCGGCCGACCAGGACAGGGTCTGACCGATGCCCAGCGACCTGAACGCCCCGATGTAGATCAGTAATTCGCTCACAAACCCGTTCAAAGGCGGTAGCCCGCAAATGGCAATCGCGCCGACCGCAAAACAAAGCGCCGTAACCGGCATCACCCTACCCAAACCGCCCATGTGGTCCAGATCGCGGGAATGCGTCCCATGAATCACCGCACCTGCACTCAGAAACAACAACGCCTTGAACAGACCGTGGTTCCAGACATGCAACAGGGCGCCCGCCAATCCAAGAACCACCCACTCGACACAATCCAATGATCGCCCGATCAGTGCCAATCCGACCCCCATGACAATGATCCCGATATTCTCAATGCTATGATAGGCCAGCAGTCGCTTCAGGTCGTGCTGTCCCAGAGCCATGACCACGCCGAGCACTCCGGAGACCGCCCCTAGAATCAGCAGAAGCCCTCCCCACCATACCGGCGGATCCGGGAGCCATGAGGTGATGCGAATCAACCCGTAGATGCCGATCTTGATCAGCACCCCCGACATCAACGCCGAGACATGGCTCGGCGTCATCGCATGAGCGCTGGGTAGCCAGATATGAAGAGGCATCAGCCCCGCCTTGCAGCCAAAGGCCAGAACCGCCAGAATAAACAGACAAGTTACAATACCCGGACTGACCAGATCAGCCGGAAGCGGACCCAACTCATAAGATCCCGTTGCGACCCGCAATAAGGCAAACAGGGCAAATAGACACAGGGTAGAAATGTGGGTTGTGATGAGATAAAGCCATCCCGCCTGCCGGACCGCACGATCCTCATCCTCCGTTGTCACGAGGAAAAACGCGCTCATGGCCATGACTTCCCAGGCAATCAAAAAAAGAATGGCATTCGCGGACACGGCCACCGTTGCCAGAGCCGCCGTGACCAATCCGTAAAATAAGCGGAGTTTCCGGCCATTGTTCGGGTGAGCCTGCTGACTCCAATACTCAGTCCCGTAAATGCCCCCGAGTGCCGGGATCAAAAAAATCGGGATCAGAAAGATCACCGACAGGCCATCCACACGCATCATCGCGCCTGCGGGCACAGCGCCCCACAGCGCCCCGACGGTGCCGGCCAGACCGAATACGGATCCGGCCACCGCCAGACGCACCGAGATCCCCTGCCCCTTGTCATCGTGGCGTGAATAAAACAGACCCGGCACGCCGCTTAGGGCGTGCAATGCGATCCCCAGAATGATCAACCACTCATTCATGAACCACCCATTGGCGAACAGCCAGCCAGGCAAAGGCCGCGAATAAAAAAACAACGAAATACAGCATGTAATTCTGAATTTTTCCCTGCTGAACCCACCGCAGGCGGGCAAGGCGTTCCATGAGCCACTCAAAAAAAGGCTGGTAGAGAATCCGGCTCATGGTATCGGGATACCCCGTGGTCATTTTCCCCGCTTCAGGAAAAAGCCCTTCCGGCAATACCACACGGGTCTTGGGACGCATCGCCCCCGGGAAAAGCCGGGTGACGATCAATTCCGAGAAAGACTGGCCCGTGTATTGGATCCTCGCCGTCGGGGCGGGATAGCCACACCCCCAGGTCTCATCCGTCTTTGAGGGGCGGTTGCGAATTGAGGTCAGAAACAGCGCCGTAATCGCGCCCAGCATGACCCAGATGATCCCGTTCATCAACCCCAGTAACGGAAGCGGTGATGCGGGGGAATTCAGCACCGCCAAGAACGACTCTGCCGGGATGGAAAACACAAACTCCACCGTGCGGGAAAAGACAACAATAAGGGCGCGAGGGAATACGGCTGCCGCCACGCAGCACCCAGCCAGGATCACCAGCGGAAGGGTCATCCAGGGTGACGATTCATGGGCGTTGCGAGCCTCCTCACTCCGTCCTGTGCCCAACAGAACAATTCCAATCAAACGCACAAAACAGATCATCGCCATTCCGCCGACAAGCGCGAGCACTCCCACCGTCAAGAGCAGGATCATCCGGCTTCCCCCGGCAAAATCCATGCCCCCGTTCAATAATGACATGTAAATCAGCCATTCACTGACAAACCCGTTCAGCGGCGGCACCGCCGCAATGGCCAGCGCGCCCAAAACCATGACCACCCCGGTTCGCGGCATACGCGCCATTAATCCGCCCAGACGTTCCATGTCCTTCGTTCCCGTCGCATGCAGGATGCTTCCCGCCCCCAGGAACATCAGCCCCTTCATCAGGGAATGGTTCCAGATATGCAACAACCCGCCCGCCAGGCCCAACATCGCCACAACGGGATGGCCACCGGTCAATCCCCACACACCCACTCCCAGCGCGAGGACGATCAACCCGATATTTTCGATACTTGAATAGGCCAACGCCCGTTTGATATCCCGCTGAAACAGGGCCAGCGTCACACCGAGCAAAGCCCCCACCACGCCAATCCCCACGAGCACAGGTCCCCACCAGGGTGCTGGCGGACCCAGAAACATCATCATCCTCAGGATTCCGTAAATTCCGATTTTAATCATCACCCCGGACATCAGGGCGGAAACATGACTGGGTGCCGCCGGGTGCGCTTCGGGAAGCCAGATGTGAAACGGAACAAAGCCTGCCTTGGTTCCGAATCCTACGATGGCCATGACAAATAGAATGGCGGAAAGGGAGGGCGCCAGCGGCCCGGCCGCCATGAACTGGTCAAAGTCGAGCGAGCCGGCATGCCGACCCAGCACCAGGAAAAGAGCCAGAAGAAACGCCGCCCCCACATGCGCGGCAATCAGGTAGATCCAGCCTGCCGGTCGCACCTCTTTTTTCTCATGCTCGAAAGTAACCAGAAAGAAGGCGGACAACGACATCACTTCCCAGGCCACCAGAAACAGCAGGGCGTGACGAGCAAGTATCACCAGCGTCATCCCGAAAATAAAAAGGTTGAAGAAAAGCCAATGGGATCGCAGTGATTTGCGCCCCGAAAAAGAGCGCATATACTCGCCGCCATAGATCGCCGCCAGTGGCGTCAGAATGAATATAGGAAGCAGAAAAAACGCTGACAGGGCGTCGAGTTGGATATGAAACAGACCGTTGGGAACATTCCAGGCAAAGCGAACGGATGCGACTCCGGCTCCACCCAAGGACTGCAGAACGGGCCAGAGGCCGATGACCGACCCCGCCACCGCGCCGCCCACCCCGAAGCGGGAGGAGAGCTCAGGCCGTCGCCCAAAAAAAAGCGACAAAAACCCACCGCCCAAAAAACACGCCATGGAGATCAGCAGCAACGTTAATGTTGGAAGCTCAATGTTCACTGTTCGGTTTGGGTGCGGGAACGATCATGGCGCGCGCCGCCGCCAGTATTTCCTCGCGCGAGCCCTGCCGGGCCACACAGTCCTTGAACCCGGGATCCCTCAAGGCATGGGCTAATCGGGAGAGCATATACAGATGAATCCGAACCGTCGGGCTCACCAATGTAAACAGCGTATGAACCGGCAGATCATCAATCGCTCCGAACTCAATCGGTTTCTCAAGAAAACACAGACAAATGGCGGGGTGGTTGACGGAGAGCACAATGGGGTTGCGGACATGGGGAATGGCGATGCCTTCACCGATTCCGGTTGAGGCCATCGACTCGCGGGCCAGCAGAACGCGAAGCAGTAGCTCCCGATCCATGTCCGGCGGCAGCTTCATCACGCCCACAGCGGAGCGGAGGGCAGACTCCTTATCGTTTCCCTCCAACCGGTAGAAAATTCCACCCGCCTCCAGCGTATCGGCAAAATCAGGCATCAGTTCAGCCGCAGCATCCGGCTCGGCAAACATTTCGGCTGAAACATTGATTTTCTGGGCATTAGCCCATTCCAGAAGCTCCGCCCGGTTAAAACGATACTGCTCATTAACCTTGTAGGCAGGAAGCTGTCCCTGCTGAATCCAGCGATAGATGGACTTCTCGGAAACGTTCAAAATCCGCGCAACATCTCGTACACCCAATTGCATAATGTCACCATGAGAATTGATTTGGACAAATAAGGACATTACCTACAGCGATGTCCCCGAAAAGTCAATGCGCGTTGTACTATTCTGCAACCGATTTCTATCGCATCCCCTGCCGGTAATTGCCGTCATAACCCGGCACCGGATTGCCCCGCCGGATGGCACGCCAGAGGCGACGCACCTCCGCTGGCTCATAGCGGCGATTGATAAAGTCGGCACGGAAATACCGTCCCCCCATTTCACGGAGTTCATCCAGCCAACGGGTCAGGACAAATGGCTTCACATTAACGGCAATAGAGCGGCACCCTTGTTGAATCAATCGAATGGTTTCTCCGCTACCTGAGACCCATTCCCGTTCCGAATCCTTGCAATCGGCGCCTGCCGGACATCGTCCTGCCATGGCTGCAAGGGCACAATTTTCAGAAATGAACAAAGGCGAATCCTGATAGACGACCACGGTGGCACAATCTGGAAATTGATGCAGAAGCGAGTCCAGGTTGTCCCGGCCATCCTCCGGCGAGACGGTAAATCGCCTCACCCCGAGCTCCAGCAACTGCCGTGCGGCAGACCGGTTGGTGACATACAGCGTCCAGTCGGTTGTCAGGTCGCCCGTCGGCCAGTCGGACAAGGCCGCCCCCTCCCAGTGTGCCCAGCCTGCCGATTGAAGTGCAGCACGCTTCGCCTGACAATCGGCCTTCTCCCATTCCCGCATCATGAGTGGAAGGGCCAGCCGGATTTTTTCAGATCCCACCTTTTCCGCCAGTGCGGACAATCCGATCAGCAAATCGGGCAATGCATCGCGCTGAATATCAACCACCACTTCCGAAATCCCATTCCAATCCGACTCTTCAAGCTCCGTCAGATGGCTGAGGCGATCGACCTTCATGCTCCAGCATTCCAATTCCGGCGCCAGAGGCGGTGCGCCGCGCTGTTCCAACTCCTTGACAACCTGAACCGCCTTCTGGTGGCCGGCCTCCAACGACTCCTCCAGTTTCGCTACGACCTCGCGCCGGAGGCGGTTCAACAGCGAAACGGGAATAAATAGCCCTTCCGGATTGGAGAGCGTAAATTCCGCCAATTCAAACCGGGACTCACCCAGTTTTCCAAATGCCTCACGAGCCGCCACCTCGATTTTTGAAGGATCACGGGAGGACTCGAAAGTTCCCTCAAGAACTGCCTCCTCACCGATGCCCCCCTTAACAGAGGCCTGGGCAACAAGCCGGTTCGGACTCACTTCCACGACCACATCAATGGGGGTTCTAACCCGATACACCCCGGGCTTCGGGCGGGGAAACCGGTAGCGTTGCTTTACTTCCTGTGACGAGGAACAATACAACGGGGCACCGGGCTCAATCACAGGATGGTCGGGTGGTAGGGACACCTCAATGACCGCCTGTGCCGGGGCTTCAAAAACCTCTTCCGGCTGTTTGCCCCGAGCCCCCGCCAAGCGCAAGCGATCCACGGGGAATCCAAAAGGGCGCCCCTGTCCGGGCACATCGGTCTGGATGCCATCATGCCGTTCAATCCGCCGCAGCGTCTTGAACCGCACCCACTCTTCACGCCCGAGTTTGAGGATATCCTGAACCACTCCGATCGGCGCGCCCCGATGCCCCACGACTTCGGCATCAGTCACCGACCGGTTACGGGCCGACTTGACATAGAGATCCGTCCAGGGCCGACTGAAAATCGTCTTGATATCCTCCTCCGCCTCGCGCCGGGCGGCGGGGGATATCTGGTTATCCAGAAGCTGGCGGTAATACCGGGTTACAGCGGCTACATACAGGGCACTTTTCTTGCGGCCCTCGATTTTGAAACTGAACACCCCAACATCCCTCAGTTTCACCACTTCACCAGTCAAAGCCAGATCCTTCATGGAGAAGGGATAACGCCCGTCGGAGCCAATCCCTTGCCCTGCAAAAGAATCGCGGCAGGGATAAGTGCATCGGCCCCGGTTCCCGCTACGCCCCCTGAGCAGCGAGGAGTACAGGCAGAGACCGCTATAGGAATAACACAAGGCGCCATGGATGAAGGTTTCCATATCCAGGCCACTTTCCCTGACAAGGGTTCCAACTTCGTCCAGAGTCAGTTCGCGGGCCAGAGTCACCCGACTGAACCCCAGCCGCTGCGCCGCCTGTGCCCCCGCCACATTATGGATGGCCAACTGGGTGCTGGCGTGCAAGGCCAGTTCCGGGAAATGGTGCCGGACCAACCGGGCCACTCCGAGATCCTGAACGATCACCGCATCCGCACCCGCCTTCGAGGCCGTTGCCAGCGCCTCGATGGCATCATCCAGTTCATCGTCCAGAACAAGAGTGTTCATGGCCACGAAGACCGAACGACGGGGGGTGCATTGGTGGGCATAGGCCGTTATTTCCCCAAGTTCCTCAGGCGTGAAATTGGCAGCTTCAGCACGAGCCGAAAACCGTTTCAACCCCAGATAGATGGCATCCGCGCCATAATGAAATGCCGCAAAGGCGGCCTCAAGGTCACCCGCCGGCGCCAACAGTTCAAGCTTCATGGCGAGAGAATTCCTCTCACCACCAACCCCGGCGCTTCAGATAAAAATACAACGCGATCGTGGAACTTCCAGTCACCAACCACACCCACATCCACCCGCGCTGATCCTCGAGGTTTGGCCAATGAGCAATATTCATCCCGTAGTAACTGGTCACCACTAACGCGGGCATACACAGGGTGGCCATCACGGTCAAAACCTTGATGATATGGTTCACCTGCATTTGCTGGATATTCAGATGAATTTGCAACACGCCGGTGAGCGAGTCACGGGCATTCTCGGCCGATGAACTGATCTTCACCAGTTGATCCAGCAAATCACGGTAATAGGGAAGCATATGGGTCCGCACAATCTTGAATTCCCCGTGGGCTAGCCGCGCGATGGTTTCGCGCTGGGGCCAGACCACCTGGCGTAACCGCTGCACTTCCCCCTTCAATTGCATAACCCCTTGGAGAATATTCGCCGAGGCACTCGCAAGCATTGTTTTTTCCAAGTTCGCGATTTCGCCCGACATCTCCTCAAGGGCAGGCGCATAGCCTTCCAAAAGAAAATCGAGGATTGTATAAGTCAGGCGGTCGGGAGCACGCGCCACCGTCGGAGCATTTTTCAGAACCCGCTCAATGGTCGACGCGACGCACCGCAATGGATCCCGGTGATAGGTCACCAGAAAATTCTTCCCGATAAAGAGATCGAGCTCACTCATTTTGAACTCGCCATCATTGTAGTTCACCGCATGGATGACCAGAAATACGTAGTTTTCGTATTCCTCAACCTTCGCACGGTCACTGGGGGTCAGACAGTCCTCAATGGCGAGAGGATGGAATTGAAACACCCCTTCAAGAACCGCCTTGGCCTCTTCATCGCTGCACTCCCCCACATCCACCCAGAACTGAACACCCTCGTCCTGGAGCACCACCTTGAGCAGATCAAGGGTAATATCCTGGCTGATCAGGCGGCCTTGGGACTGGTTGAAAATAAAAGAGCGGATCATGCCGGATCTTTCACCTTGGGTTTACGCCCCCGCTTTTCAAAAAACTCCAGTTGCGGATCCTTGACAAGGCCATACGCTTTCAAAATCCGGAGAATCTGGAGCAGATCCGACTTCTCATAATTCCGGTTCACGCGCACGGCAGAAATCAGTTCCAGAAGCATGGTTCGAAACGAAACGACCCCGTCCACTCCGCGTTCCCGCAAACCCGCAAGCGTTTTGTCCCGAAGCTCCTCGGACGCCGGCAACTCGGGAATGCACAGAATTACGGCAATGGGCTCACCCCCGAGCCGGGCTGCTGCCGCCAGTCGGGCTGAACGTTCCGCATACCGCAGGATCTCAGGTTTCTGCTCGTAGTCGCCGGAATAAAACCGCTCTGCGTGTCCGCCACGAACTCCCACTACCGCACGCCCGACCGTCTCCAGGTCTCCGGTGGTCCAGATAATGTGATCGGGAAGTTTGTGCTTTTCAATCTGCGGATGCGTCACCAACAGGTCAAGATCTTCTTCGATTCGCCTGTTCTTGCCTTGGGACATATATTTACAGGGCTGGGTTACCAGATAACCCAGATGCTCAAAATACTCGCGTGCAATCCATTCATTTACTGCAGACATGCCAAGCCTCCGCTAAAATCGACTCATCCACTTCACACCCCGTCACCACCGCGCCCAGTTTCCGGGCCAGTACAAATCGGGGTCGCTTCTTCAGGGTCTTTTTATCCGACATCATGGCTTCCCTCAATGCCGCCCACTCCACTTTATCACCGGGCTCAGGCCGGATTGGAAGCCCCAGCTTCTCCAGAAGCCTTACAACCGCCTCAGCCTCGGTAGCAGGGAAGCCCTTGGTGATCGTTGAAAGTTTCGCGGCATAGGCCATTCCGATCGCGACCGCTTCACCGTGAAACCATCGCCCATATCCATCCACTTTTTCAACGGCATGCCCCAGCGTATGCCCGAAATTCAAGATGGCACGGGGACCGATTTCCCGTTCATCCATGGCAACCACTTCCGCCTTGATCTCACAACAGCGTGCCACCACTTTTTCAAGCAGGGCTGAATCGCGTTTCAGTAGGCCGGGGACCTCTTTCTCCAGAAGATGAAAGAAGGAGGCGTCCCAAATGACTCCGTATTTGACCACTTCCGCCAAGCCCGAAACATATTCGCGCGAGGGCAACGTCTTGAGCAGGTCCAGGTCTGCATCCACTTCAATCGGCTGGTAGAAGGCCCCGACAAGGTTCTTCCCCTGCGCCAGATTGATCCCGGTCTTTCCCCCCACTGAACTATCCACCATGGCGAGCAATGATGTGGGAACCTGGATAAATCGCACCCCCCGGAGATACGTTGCCGCGACAAATCCCGCCAAATCGCCTGTCATCCCGCCTCCCAGTGCCAGGATCACGCTCGACCGATCAAGGCCGGCTTCGGCGGCCTTTCCGTAAAGAAAATCAACCCAGTGAAGCGACTTGGTTGATTCGCCTGCCGGAATCACGATCCGCAGGACCTCAAAACCCTGGCCGGAAAGCTGCTTCTGGCAGGCCTCGCCGTGCAAAGCATCTACGTTGGAATCCGAGACCATTAATACGCGAATTCCAGACTTCGCCTCCAGTATTTGGGCCAGCGGAAGGCCACGTCCGACATGAATCGGATACGATCGTTCGCCCAGTTTGACATCAATTGTAGTCGCCATGGTTGCCTCTCCCGGTATCCTGCAATGCACTGATTGGAACTTTATATCACGCCCCACAAGGAGTCAACCAGAGGTCGGACGTCTGACAGGAGGAGGAGGATCGTCAATTCAGAAAAGATCGTGCTCCAGGCTGAGGAGATTGTCAGGACTTTCACTCTCGCCCAATAAAAAAAGGGCCGGAACTTTCGTTCCGGCCTTCACAAGTTGGTAGCGGGGGTTGGATTTGAACCAACGATCCCGCCTTGGCGGGATTATGAGCCTGCGGCATCTCGACGGGACAACCCAGTGGCTGCGAAGAAACCATTGCCGCCACGATGTCGTTTAAGGTCGGCCTCAAATTGGCGCGCTTCACGAAGAGAATCAAATTGACGGTGCCATACGAGCTCCCACGATCCTGCATAGCGCTTGGACCAGCGTGACAACCCAGCATTGTGTTGGGCTAGTCTGGCGGTAATATTCTCCGTCATTCCGATATAGAATTTCTGGCCGACTGGTGACCAAAGGACATAGCAGAAGTATGACTGCAGGTTCAAATCCTCTCCCAATAAAAAAAAGAAGGCCGGAACTTTCGTTCCGGCCTTCACAAGTTGGTAGCGGGGGTTGGATTTGAACCAACGACCTTCAGGTTATGAGCCTGACGAGCTACCGGGCTGCTCCACCCCGCAGACATATCACACAGGTAAGGAAAGTATTCTTATTCCCTAGGGAGAGCAATCTTATTCCTATCTAATTTTCGACTGAGAATCGGTAAATAATCGTGTTTAGATAGGTCTGGCCTACCTTTAATACGGTGGACGGGAATGCCGGATGATTCGGCGAATCGGGGAAGTGCTGGGGTTCAAAACAGAGGCCGTTTCGCTGCTGGTAAACCCAGCCCCCTTTCCCGGCGATGGTGCCATCCAAAAAATTTCCGGTATAGAACTGCGTTGCCGGCTCGGTGGTCAACACCTCCATGACCCGGCCCGTGGTGGGCTCCACCACTTTCGCCGCCACCCCCAACTGATGCAACGGTTTATTCAGGACCCAGTTATGATCATAGCCGTTCCCAAACTTCAACTGCTGGTCATCGCTGTTGATCCGGGCACCAATAGCAACCGGCGTGCGAAAATCCAGCGGGGTTCCCGTCAGGGGTCGCAATTCACCCGTCGGAATCATGGTTTCATCCACCGGCGTAAAGACATCAGAATTGATGGTGACAATATGCCCCAACACATCACCCTGGCAGGCCAGATTGAAATAGGAGTGGTGGGTCAGGTTGACAACGGTGTCCTTATCCGATACCGCAGTATACTCGAGCACCAACGCGTTGTCCTCGGTAAGGGTGTACACGGCGGTCACGGACAACATTCCCGGATAGCCTTCCTCGCCATCCTTACTGACATAATTGAGACCCAATGCCGGACCACTCGCCGTCATCTTGGTCGAGGCCGCCCACACCACCTTGTCGAAACCCTTCAGCCCACCGTGGAGCGCATTGGGTCCGTTATTGGTGGCAAGAGTGTACGTCTTTCCGTTCAAGACGAACCGGCCTTTGGCAATCCGGTTCCCGAACCGGCCAACCAAACAACCGAAATAGGGACTATTCGCAAGATAGCCGTCCAGGGTATCGTAGCCGAGGACAACATCCCCCATCCTTCCGGACCGATCTGGAACCTTCAAGGATAATACGATCCCGCCATAGTTGATAATGCGGGCCTCAACCCCTGTGCTGTTGGTGAGAGTAAAAACATAAACTTGGACGCCATCGGGCGTTTTCCCGAACACGTCCGCCTTAATCGTGGCTTTACTCATGTGCTTACCCTGCCTTCTTCCTGCATTCTCTGATCACTAAAGCCGCACATCACTCTTCCCAACGCGCGGACCAGGCCAGCGCCCGTCGCAGGACAACCTCTTCGGTTTTGACACGGCCTCTCACTTTTTCCAACCGTGTTTCGTAGGCCGCCATGACACGCCGGGCATCCTGCCCCATTTCCGCCCCCGAAAATAATTCGCCATGCGCACCCCGGAAATCAAGATGGAACTGGACGCCCCCCTCCGTAATGGAGCCCCCGAGATCCTGATTGGTCAGTAGCAGGCGGTTTACGCTTTCATCATTCCGTCCACACTGGTCAAGATACCAGGTCGGCGACATCGTCAGCGTATCCACACGAAGAAACCGAAGAATCCGCTTTTCCGCTTCAAACAGATCGACAATATCATCGAGAGGAACTGAAAACGCCCGCAGAATGATGATGGTTTCCAGGAAAACCCGGTAGGAATGGGAATACCCTTCGGACTCCTTCAGAATGGTCAACCCGAACTTGGCTTGAAGACTGCGGATAAAATGCGGCGAACGCCCCATTTTCCGACATAACTGGGAAAACGAATATCGCTCCACGCCGCTCTCCGGGCTACTAGCGCCCGATTTGATGTCCGTTATTTCCGGCATGCCGCAATATCCTTTTTCAGGGCTTTTTCCCGATAGTCATCCTCATCCCACGAATTGATGGAAAGCACTTTCCGGCGACGAAGTTTCAAGCAATAGGCGCTCGCCTCAAACCAGGCTCCACCCTCCCCTTCAACGGTCACGTCTTCCCGCTCAAAACGATTCCCTTGAAACGCATCGATCCGTGCCAGGGACTCCTCGTCCACATCCAGATAAACCACACCATCCACAGCCCGGTCGGGAAAGGGAATCATGGCCGACTGCCCCTCATCCTTGATCATAAACTGGGCATACCCATGAATCAATCCGGCCTGACCGACAAAAGTTTTTCCGGTAATCGCCTGGATCAATTCCCTGAACATCAGGGGGCCTGAAACAAAAAGGTTCATGAGGGCCTGACAAATGCCTTCTCAACGATTTCCAGAAGAATATGAACAACCACCTGGTGAGCCTCCTGGATTCTAGCCGTCGCCGGCGCCGGAATAATCACTTCCCAGGTTCCCTGACCGGCCAACTTTCCTCCGCTATGGCCAAGCAGGCAGAGGGTTTTCATTCCGATTTTCCGGGCCGCCTCAAGTGCCTGAATTATGTTGCAGGAATTTCCACTGGTGCTGAACAGCACGAGGATATCACCCGGCTTTCCGAGTCCCTCCACCTGCCGACTGAAAACAGCGTCAAATCCGTAATCGTTTCCGATGCAAGTCAAGGCCGTGGCATCCGCGCAGAGGGCCAAGCCGGGCAAGGAGACCCGGTCCGCATGAAAACGGCCGATAAATTCCTCCGCCATGTGCATCGCCTCAGCCGCACTTCCCCCATTGCCTGCCGTAAGGACCTTGTTCCCCGCCTTGAGGGCCGCCACAATGCCATCCCCCGCTGCGGCAATCACCCCGGCAGACGCCTTAAGGCTTTCAAGGGCGCTGATACTGTCGACCACACTTTGCTTGATTGTGTTTATATCACTCATAAGAAACTCCAGTTCGTCTTTTATAAAAGATTCACTCGGATTATGCCAGTCCACTCTTGTCATCAGCAGCAATTCTCATTATGGCCGAAGACCGCCTGAAGGCGGTACACCAACGGGCTGAAAAACATCGCCGGCGTTGGTGTACCGGCTTTAGCCGGTCTTTGACATTGCTCAGCGGCCATAATGCGAATTGCTATGTCATCAGTTCTTCGGTCTTTCAATCCTGTAATACTTGTTCATTCCCATCGGAAAATCATGAGGCTTGTAGTTCCCGAGCCAGGAATGCCTGAGCACCACGGTCATCGAGTGATGGAGAAAAAGCCAGGGGCAGTCCTCCTTGACGATCTGCTCCATGCCGGCATTGACGGAACGCTTCTCAGTGCCCTCCGGCAAGGTTGCCGCCTTCTCATACAGCCGGTCGAACGCCTCATTTCTATAGTTGCACCGGTTGGCCCCCGGGGTTCCGTTGGGTCCGTAAAACAATTGGAAGAAATTCTCCGGATCCGGATAATCCGCCATCCAGGTCAGAAAAAATAGCTGGGCACGCCGTTGTTCAATGATCTTAAGGAACGCCGGCCAGTTGTTGAAACGGGGAATCAGCACGATCCCAATCTGATCCATAAATGACGCCAGCACTTCCGCCATCTCCCGGGTTTCAGAATCCGCAGCCCCCAATTCCAGCGTTAACTCCAGTCGCCGTCCGGTTTCAGGATCCTTGCCCCCGGGATATCCAGCCTCTTTCAGAAGCTCACGAGCCCGGCTTAGATTAAAGGGAAACACACTCTTTGCCTCATCCGTCACCGCCATGGCAGGAGGAATCGGACCTGTCGCAGGAGTTACCCGTCCATTCTGGAACCGTACCCAGCGATCCCGGTCAAACGCCGCCATCAGAGCCTGTCTCAGCAGGCGGTTCTTCCCGACAACAGGATCCTCCATATTGAAACCGATATAGGCCGTATCGAGCGAGGGAATCGCCTCCATCACAATCCCCTGGTCCGACATGGATTTACAAAGTTTCCGCTCCGGCGTGACCACGGCATCCCAGTTATCTCTGGTTAATGTGGTGACATCCAGTTTTCCAGACATAAACATCAACCACCGGGTGGAAGGATCAGTGACGACATAATTCAAAATCCGATCGATAAACGGAAGAGGCTTCCCGGCATCCGATAATAATCCCGCCGCCCGGTCTTGCGCCCGCGCTATCCCGGGATAGCGATCCGTCCGCCCAGTCTCCCTCCATTTCGGACTCCTGACAAATTCAAGGCGGTAATTGTGAACTTGCGATTTGAGGATATAGGGTCCCGTTCCAACGGGATGGGATCCGAAGTCATTCCCATAGAAATCAACAGCCTCGCGGGGAACAGGATAGGCGTAATTCATTGTAAGAATCCAAAGCAGTGCGGGAAACGGCCGCTTCAACGTGATCTTGAGCGTATACCGGCCGGGGGTTTCCAACCCCGCCACCAACGCCTCATAATCCGCACCCGCCGCCGCCGAACGATTCCGGAACTCATCCAGACCGACAATCCGGTCACGAAAGGCCCAGTACCCGGTGGAGCCGACCTTCATGTCAGCCACCCGCTTGATTCCATAAACAAAGTCATC
>JBAXMJ010000030.1:0-24259 GCA_037134355.1 bacterium
CTTTCTATTGCCCACCAGTATCGCCGAAAAGAGGGACTTCACCACTGATTTTCACTAATTTCCACTAATCCGAAGAAGAATTTGAAGCTCGCGAAGCACGCGAAGGAAGAGAATGTTTCATGATTTTTTCAGCACGGGAGTACCCGTCCAGCAAAAATCATGAAACGCCCTTCCGGGAAGAAATAGATTTTTGAGGCGCTTCGCACTGATGGAGTTGCCTGCCCTGAGCTGAGTCGAAGGGTCTTATTTCTCCCCATTCCCCTGAAGAACCGTTGCGGAATTTTTGGCTCGGGTACTCCCGAACGAAAATGCCGCAACATTCTCTTTTCTGGATTAGCGAAAATCAGTGCAGATTAGTGGTGAAGTCTGCTCTTTTCGGCGATACACGCTCCGGATACAGTGCCCAATAATTCAACTGTCCGTTCGCGTATTCAAACAACCTGAAGGATGGCTGCCGATCCCAAAATCGCGCCAGGGCCGGCGCCACAAAAACCGGAACGACCCCGATCCACCGCAATTCTTCGCGATGAAAATGTCCGGCAAAAACCCCCTTAATCTCAGGATGTTCATCGAACAACGCCTGCCACCTTGTGTCATAGGGATGATCCCAGGCCACCTGTCCATCCGACCCGTTCACCAGATCAAAGATGGGGGGGCGGTGCATAAAAATCAAGACCGGCTTCCGGGCCTTGCCCGACTTCAGATTCTCCTCAAGCCACTGCCGTTCAACCTCGGCAGGGGGACGAGTCTCGCCCTCCCTCATTTCCGTGCACAGGAAAAGGCAGGTCACGCCCCGCACCTCCACTTTCTGATTCAGCGGACCGAAGGTTTTCTCAAACTGGGCGCTGGTGCGGACAATATCGGTTTTTACGATGTCGTGATTGCCGGGAACATAATAGAGGGGCGCTTTCAATCCCTTCAGAGCCTCCAGCCCTTCCTTCACCACAGTCTCTTTCAAAATCGAATCGGAACACACATCCCCGGTAATCACCACAAACTCGACCTTAACCGGAAGGGAATTGATCATCTCCGCCGCCCGCCGCGTCAACGAAACGCCGTCCCTCGCCCCCCAGTGGGTATCGCTGATTTGGACGAAGAACCATCCCTTGCCGGGGGCTTCCGCCCTACAGCCAATGCAATAAACAAACACCATCAAACATGCCAACAACCACCGACTTGGCTTGAGCATCAGGTACTCCTATCCATAACCATCTCCAATACGAAGACCGTCTTACGCTCACCTTGAGTTTCGGCGCGTCAGCGACGTAAACGAGGTGTGGTTCGGGTTTTCACGCGACCGCTTCTTTGAGTTTTTCCGCGAGCCACAATTTGATCACGGATTGGCGGGTCACACCCAATCGATGTGCCTCTCGATCGAGGGAATGAATCATCCAGACAGGAAAATCGACATTAACCCGCTTTTGCTGGCAATCCGGACGAATGGCCTTGGAAAAGTCCAGATGCCGGGTGATGTCCTCACCCTTTTCAAACTGTTCATCAAATGCTTTAGCTTTCATAAATCTCAATTTCCTCCTTGCGCGAGCGACGCACCGAGATGATCCGGGTCTTTGTGCCCCGAGGGGTGATTACTGCCGACCAATGTTTTCCGCTGATCACGCCGATCACCACGATCCGTGGTTCATCAACCGTTCGAGCGGGCACTTCAACCCGGTCCACGTCATTCCAGAGCGCTTGCGCATCCACAAAATCAATCCCATGCTTTTGTTTATTGGCGGCACTCTTATGGGGATCAAATTCAAAATCCATAACTGTATAGAAAGTATACCTTTTCGACTCTATTATCAATCGTTATTTCCACCCGAACTTCTTATTTTCCGATCCCGTTATCCAAAGATTTCCCCGGATGAGCGGACGCGACAGAGCGCGTCCCTCCATTTATCAAAACATGCCGTTTCTTGCATTCTTTGGAGGGTCGCGCTCCGTCGCGACCGTCTTTTTGCCGCCCACCGACATCCCACCTTCATTCACCCCCGGCACAAGGCCGGGGGGATCCCTTCCCGTCTATCATCTCTGCCATTTTCTGCTTCAACTCCGTCAGCCCCTCGTGTTGCAAGGCCGACACCGCCATGGCGCCGGGATATCTCGCCAGCAGAGCGGATATTCGTTCCCGCGCGGCGGGAGTGTCACACTTATTAAACACCAACAGAGCCGGCACAGTATCGGCGCCGATATTGGTCAGGGTGTCAAACACCACGTCGCAGTGTTCGCTCACATAGGGGTGCCCGGCATCAGCGACATGAATCAAAAGATCAGCCTGCGCCACTTCCTCCAGCGTGGAACGGAACGAGGCGATCAGGCCGTGCGGGAGATGCCGGATGAACCCAACCGTATCCGTCAGCAGGATATCCCGCCCGTCGGGCACATGCACCAGACGGCTCTTGGTGTCGAGCGTGGCAAAAAGCCGGTCATCCACATAGGCATCCGTCCCGGACAGGCTGTTCAATAGCGTCGATTTCCCCGCATTGGTGTAGCCGACTAAACTGACGGCAGCCCAGGGCCGTCGCACCCGGGTTCGTTCACGACGGTCCTGAATGGATTCCAACTTGTCCTTCAAGTCACGGATCCGGCGCCGCATGGGTTCATTGCGGAGTCGTAGCGGACTTTCACCCGGCCCCTTCATGCCGATACCGCCTGTGAAACGCGCCTGTTTCTCAGACAGCGGCAACCGCCCCACCAGATATTCCAACTGTGCCAACTCGACCTGAATCTGGGCTTCAGCCGAACGTGCACGCCGGGCGAAAATCTGGAGAATCACCTCCGTGCGGTCAATCACCTTGACCCCCAGCGCCACGTCGAGGTTGTTCACCTGCATGGGGGAAAGATCATTGTCAAAAATCACCAGGTTCGCCCGTGCCTGATCGCAAGCCAGTTTGATCTCATCCAGCTTGCCCTCACCAATGAATGTTTTCGGGACCGGCGAGTGCCTGTTTTGGGAAAGCGTTCCAACCACCACCGCACCGGCCGTGTCGGCCAGTCGCTCAAGCTCTTCCAGCGAATCCTTTGCCAAATCGCGCCCCGCCCGCCCGATCACCACCTGAACAAGCAAAGCCCGCTCCTGCGCCACAGTGGTTAATTGCCCATGCTTGTTGCTCATGAAGGGACAATACAGGAGAAGGAATCCAGAATCCAGAATAAGGGATAATACAGGAAGAGGAATCCAGAATCCAGAATTCAGAATCCAGAATAATACAGCGAAAATCTTGACTTATTGACACGGATTTCACACTCCTCATTCTGGATTCTGGATTCTGGATTCTGGATTCTGGATTCTGGATTCTGGATTCTGGATTCCGAATTTACCCCTTCACACAAATCATCGGCTCGAGCCGCGCCACCAGGCGGGCGAGGCCGGCACCGGCGGTCGCGCGGACGACTTCGCTGACGTCCTTATACGCGGCTGGCGCCTCTTCAGCGACACCACGGAAGGAACGGGTTTTCACGGTGATGTTCCGCCGACGGAGATTCTCCACCACATCCTCGCCCCGGTATTGCTTCAGCGCCTGACTACGGCTTTGGCTCCGCCCAGCCCCGTGGCACGCCGAATTAAAGGCTCTCCGGCCGCTTTCCTCAGTACCGGCGAGAATATAGGAAGTGGTTCCCATCGTGCCGCCCACCAGCACAGGCTGCCCGACCGGACGATACCGCGCCGGAAGATCGGGATGTCCCGGCCCCAATGCCCGCGTGGCGCCCTTGCGATGAACAACCAACCGTTTCTTGACGCCACCCACTTCATGATCTTCCGGACTGCATAAATTGTGCGAGACATCATAAAGAAGCGGCAACTTATCATCCCCGATGACGCTCTTGAAAACCTCCCGCACAAAATGTGACAAAATCTGGCGGTTGGCCAGGGCACAGTTTGCCGCCGCCCGCATCGCCCCGTAATAGGCCTTTCCGGGCGGCGAATGGGCCGGCACCGAAGCCAGTTCACGATCCGTCACATGGATCCCGTACTGCGGCGCCTCCAGGATCATACGCCGTGAAAACTCAGTGGCCACCTGATGACCCAACCCGCGTGAACCGCAATGGATGCTGACCACCACCTTATCGAGAGCCAGACCGTATGCCGCGGCAATGACCGGATCAAAAATCTCCGCAACCGCCTGTAATTCAAGGTAATGGTTCCCGGATCCCAGCGTCCCCATTTCCTCAGTCTGCCGTCGCCGGGCCTGCTCCGAAACCTCGTCCGGATCAGCATCCCCGCACCCGCCGCCGTTTTCGACACACTCGAGGTCACCGGCCACACCATATCCCTGTGACACCGCCCACCGGGCACCCCCCTTCAGCATCGCCGTCATCGCCCGCTTGTCGAGACTGAGCCGGCTGGTACTCCCCATCCCTGCGGGAATATGATAGAAAAGGGCATCTGCCAGGGTATCTCGAATCTTCTCCACTTCATCCCGCCGCAGTGGCGTCAAGAGGGTCCTGACTCCGCACGAGATATCGAACCCGACGCCTCCTGCCGAGATCACGCCACCTTGATTGGGATCAAATGCCGCCACCCCGCCGATGGGAAACCCATATCCCCAATGCGCATCCGGCATGGCGAAGGCCGCCTCTACAATCCCGGGAAGCGACGCCACATTGGATAACTGCTCGCGAACCTTCTCATCCACCTCATCAATCAAGGACTCCGAGGCGAAGAGCAGGCCCGGCACTTCCATCCGACCGGCCCGGGGAATTTCCCACTCCCATTCCGATCGTCGAACAAGTTTGGATTTGTCCATTGTTTTGCCTCCCTCTCTTATCAATCGTCCTGCGGAGGCCTCGGAGAGGCCTCCCTACCCTTGGGATCATGAGGGATTCACACATCCACCACACACTGGGCGGTCCAATTTCCTGCTTCGTCCTGCGCGACACTCAACTTGAAATAAGTAGCTCCCTTGACTTCGACCGCCGGCTCATGACGCGCTGGATCCAGGAGCTCCCCGTGAAGGACGGCTTCAAGGCTGTTTCCCGATACGGTAACCTCAAAACGTGAAAACAACATCCGCAGGGCCGACATCTCGCGCAGGATCGCGTTCAGCCAGTCGGCCAGCAATAATTCCCTATCCGGCGCCTCGCACCGCACCCGGATTGCCACCTGCGGCAAAATTCGATCCGGCGGGGTAATCACCGCCGTCATCGCCACAGCCGCCTGCTCAAAGGCCTCCGCCATCGTCCCTCCGGTTCCCCGGATGCCAATATCGGCCTGGTGCTCAAAATGCTCCCATTTCGGTGTCATAATTAATGTACGCTCACCCCTGGGCTCCCATCCCAATCATAATCGTAATCGCACTCTACGACCCGAAGAGGATTACGATTACGATTAGGATTACGATTAAGATTCAAATAAACTCCGGCGGAACTGCAATGTCAACTGACCTACCCGAATCTTACCACCCCCGATTGACACGCCAAGCTGATTCTGAAATACTCAAAAACGCCTGTGGACATTAAGGGTGGGGACGGCTCTCCGAGCCGTCCGCGGAGGCCTCGGAGAGGCCTCCCTACCCGGAGGATTAAAGGCAATACTGAAACGGTTAATTTTTTATGCAATTAAATGACGAACAAAAAGGGCTTGTTGCCCAATGGGTTAAGGAAGGCTGCGGGCTCTCCGAAATCCAACGCCGCCTGGCTGACCAGTTTAAACTGAACCTTCTGTATATGGATGTTCGATTCCTGATGATCGAGTTGGGCTTGAATCTGCAAGAAAAGAAAAGCAGCCCGCCTCCCAAAAAAGATCTCTCCGCACCTTCCGCCCCAGTTCCCGCGCCAGGCTCCGATGACAAGCCGGGAATTCCCGGCTTGCCCGGCGAACCCGCACCCGGCGGCGTCATCGTGGATGTCGACCGCCTCATGAGGCCGGGTGCGCTTGTCAGCGGAACCGTCGTTTTCTCAGATGGCGTCAAAGCCACCTGGGCGCTCGACCAGGCGGGACGTCTCGCCCTGGGCGGAACCGACAAGACCTATCGCCCCTCCGCCCAGGATGTCCAGGAGTTCCAGGTGAGCATCGCCCGCGAACTGCAAAAACGCGGTTACGGCTAACCCTTTCCGATCCCCATCCAAGGAGTTTTCCTATGTCTTTTGAAAGCGGCAGTATGACGTTCCGGATGTTTTATCTTCCGCAAAAGCTTCCCAAGGATCATGTGGAGCGGTTTGCAAAACACGCAGCCCCGCCCCTCTCGACCCTTGGCGACACCCCGATTCACGGGTGGGTCACCGGTCGACATCTACTGGACAGAAACATCACCGATGACACCGCCTTTTATGCGGGTTACCTGCGCCTGACCATGATGCGGGCGGAACGCAAAATTCCCGAGTCGCTCCTCCGGGCGGAATGCCGGATGGAAGAACTCGCCCGTATGCAGGCGGAAAACCGGGCGCAACTGGACCGGAAGACCCGCACCGAAATCCGGAAGGAAATCGAGGCGCGCCTCATGCCCTCCATGCCTCCTCAACTCAAGGGAATGGCCATGATCCATCAGCCCGAAAGCGGTGTTATTTTTTCGGAGGCCACCTCCGAGAAACAACAGGAGGCACTCGAGGCCACCTTCCGGGAAACCCTCGGGTT
The DNA here is from genome assembly GCA_037134355.1 of bacterium. GTDB lineage: Bacteria > Verrucomicrobiota > Kiritimatiellia > CAIKKV01 > CAITUY01 > JAABPW01. Next base: position 6,575 of record JBAXMJ010000030.1, read on the forward strand.
TGGTGTGATCCCTGTTTCGCCCCAGTATGCCGCGGCGCGCCGCCAGAAATACGATATCCGGGATTATACCCCCGCCAGTTTTTCGCCCGACTGCGAGGATGATGCCGTTGGAAACAGTCCCGGCCAGGATTTTCTGACCTGGCTCTGGTTCTATTCCGAGGCGCGGGGCGGCATCTTCAAACTCCCCTCCGGCGGCGACTTCGCCATCATGATCGAAGGTCCTCTCACCTTCGTTCTGGAAGGTCAGGGTGCCCATGAAACGGTCCTGCGTCGCGGGACTCCCGCCATCAGCGCCGAGGCCAAAATCGCCTTGCTTAGCGGGAAAAAGCTCCGGAAAGCCAAACTCCTTCTGGCGCGGGGCGAGGACACCTGGCAGGTCTCGCTTGACGCCGAAACCTTTACTTTCCGCGGACTGAAACTGCCCGAAGGCGAAAAACTGGAGCCTATCAGCCGCTTCCAGGAACGGATGACCTCCCTGATGACCTTCACTACCGCTTTCCTGGAGATCTTTGACCGGTTCATGAAGGAACGAACCGACGAGAAGGTCTGGGAGAAAACCCGCAGCGACATCCACCGCTGGGTGAGTGAGAGAACGGCGAGGAAATAAGAGGAAGACCTCACCACTAATCTGCACTGATTCTCGCTAATCCGGAGAAGAGTTTGAACAGAAGCTCGCGAAGCACGCGAAGAAAGAGAGAATGTTTCACGATTTTTGCTGGATCCCGCTAGGACGGGATCCAGCAAAAATCGTGAAACGCCCTTCCGGAAGAAATTGAGGATAAAGTTTTGAGGCGCGAAGCACAGATGGAGTTGTCTTATTTCTCCCAATTCCCTCGAAGAACCGTTGCGGAATTTTTGGCTCGGGTACTCCCGAATGAAAATGCCGCAACATTATCTTTGCGAGCTTCGCGTGCTTCTGTTCAAATTCCGGATTAGTGGAAATTAGTGAAAATCAGTGGTGAAGTCCTCCTTCTAGGCGGTTCTTGCGGGTATATAGAAAGTAGAAGTCAGGAGTGGAAAATATGAAACTTTCGATTGTCATTCCAATTTACAATGAGGCGGCGACCATCCTGGAATTGCTCGATTTGGTTTCCGCCATCAATGTCGGCTTGGACAAGGAACTGGTCCTAATTGATGACTGCTCGAGTGACGGCACACGCGATGTTCTCAAAAAAGTCGCCGCCGACCATCCTGAATGGCGGGTGCTGTTTCATGAGGTCAACCGCGGCAAGGGCGCGGCGTTACGAACCGGCTTTGCCGCCGCCACCGGTGATTTCGTCCTGATTCAGGATGCCGATCTGGAATACGATCCCCGCGAATACCCCATCCTGCTTCGCCCTCTCCTGGAGAACCGGGCCGACGTTGTGTTCGGGTCCCGCTTCCAAGGTGGTGGACCCCATCGGGTCTGTTTCTTCTGGCATTATCTGGGCAACAAGTTCCTGACTACGCTCTCCAACATGATGACCAACCTGAACCTCACCGACATGGAGGTTTGCTACAAGGTTTTCCGCCGGGACGTGATCCAGAAACTCACACTGCGGGAAGACCGGTTCGGTTTCGAGGTGGAAATCACCGCCAAGGTTGCCCGGGCCAAGTGCCGCATCTACGAAGTGCCCATTTCCTACTACGGCCGCTCCTACGAGGAAGGCAAGAAGATCACCTGGAAAGACGGCTTCCGCGCCCTCTGGTGCATCATCAAGTACAGACTGGTGGATTAAGGGCGGGGGTCAGGAAGGGGGCACTGACGCGGTGATGGCTGTAGTAGCCGCCGTGTCGGCGGCACTCTTCGTGCACTACCGGCGGGGACGCCGGTTACTACAAGTCCTTCGGACGATTCAAATACTCCCACGTTTGTGACCCGCTCAGGGTTCACGGGAAATACACTGGGCCGGGAATGGCCTTTAGGCGGAATTCCCTAGTGCGGATTTGCTCCACCGTGCGGGCATGGGCCTCTATTTTCAGGAAGAGGCCGGCTAGATCGGTTTCCGCCACCAATTGCCAGCCTGGCAGGGCGGTCATGGCGGCATACACCGGCAATTGCCGGTGGATCAGGACAATATCCGTGGGATAGCGCTGCAGGGCGGCCTCCCATCCATTCCCGGCGTACAGAAAGTTAAAGAAATCATTCACCGTGGCGATATCGTAGGCATCCGTAAACCGCCCATCCAGGAACACGCGGCAGTTGGGATAGAGATGACGAATCCCATACTCGGCCCAGTCAAAGAAAATGAGGGCATTCCCCTTGATCTCGTTCGTCTCCAGAAACGCCACAAGTTCCACCGGAACTCGATCCCGCGCCACTTCAACTTGAAGCGGATTCGTCTTGTTGAATGTGACCGTATAGAAGACGGAAAGCAAAATGAACAGGGCTGCCAGCACGGCCAGCACCCGGTCTGGCACGCGAGCCGCCAGCCGCGACAGGCGTTCCCCGGCCACACTGTCCACATGCCGCGCGGCCACAAACCCTGCCACGAGAGCAAACAAGGGAATGTTCCGGCGCATCATCAGCGCGGCCAAAAAGCTGATCAACAACAGGGCTACCCCGGCGGGATCGCGGCGGATCTTGGTAAAGATCAGGCTGCCGAAGACGATCACTGCCAACACCACGAAATCCGCATGCTCGGCGAAATCCACACGCCAGTCAAACGGGGCCCACTCCGTCAGGTATGGCCGCACCGTGGCGGCGGACCCGGCCACGAATTTCCAGAGCGCAACACCATAGGGATTCACGAAAGTGAGGCCAATGAACAGGGTCAGGGCACCGGCAAGCACGGCCAGGTTCCGCCCCTCGCCAAGAGGGCGTGGCGGGACGCCCCGCCCCACCAGGAAAATGCCCAGAACAATCAGACCGATGAAAAAGGCACCATGCAGGTTTACCCAAATGAGCCCGAGCAGGGGAATCACTATAACCAGCCAGGGGCTGAATTTCGGACGTCCCAGCAACGTCAGGAAAATAGCCACCATCAGGAAAGTAAACAGATGGGGCCGGGTATTAAACCCGAATCCCATTACCGAAATGACCAGCATCAGCCAGAGAAACCGGACAACTCCCGACCGGCATTCCTTCCGCATCGCCCTGTTCATCAGCCCGATGATCAGGAGCCCGAGAAGAACCTTCAGACCAATCAGTCCCGCATTGCCGAAAAGCCGGTAAACGCTGTGGAAGCTATACTGCGCCAGCCACTCATGATTGATCCAGCCATGGCCCGGCTCCGTGAACGAAAACGTGTTGATCCGATGAAACCCCTCTGCCCAGGCTGGAGCCTGAACAAAGAAGACATTCCCCCACAGATCCACATCCGCCTGGTTCGCGGAAAAGATCTGAACGCAAAACGCTACGATGGCCGCCGTCGCAAGAAAAGGAATAATGTTCCCGAGTTTCGTCATGAATGAAACTTATCTTAATCATAATCATAATCGTAATCCTAATCGTAATCCGACTTCATAGCGAAAAGAGGGATTACGATTAGGATTACGATTACGATTATGAAAAACGCTACTACATCCCCGGAATATATTTCTGCTGGGGATCCATATCGGCAATGAAATCGGCCAAAAGCCTAGAGGTGTTATCGAGATCCTCCAGTGAGATCACCTCAACGGCGGTGTGCATATACCGGTTGGGAATACTGATCAGGGCGGCGGCCACACCGGACCGGTTGATCTGCATAGCGTTGGCATCCGTTCCCGTCGCGCCGGGCTCGGCGGTGATCTGAAAGGGAATCTTGTGTTTCTTCGCCGAGGCCTCCATGAGCCGGGCGAGAACGGGATTGATGTTCGGACCGCGGTGCAGCGTCGGTCCCTTCCCGAGCTTGCATTCGCCGGTTCGCTTGACATCGCCGCCGGGGTAATCGGAGGCAAATCCCACATCCACCGCAATGCCTACATGGGGATCAATACCGAAGGCGCTGGTCCGCGCACCGCGCAGGCCAATCTCCTCCTGCACCGTGGTCACACCATACACGCCGACCTTGAGTTTCCGGCCTTTCAGACGTCGTAACGTCTCAACCACCACAAAGGCTCCGGCACGGTCATCAAACCCGCGTCCCGCGACCAGGTTATTCAGCATCAATTCGAGACCGACATCAATCGTCACATAATCCCCGACCGACACATGTTTCTCCGCCTCTTTGCGGTTCTTGGCGCCGATATCGATCCACAACTCGTGCATCTTGAGCGCCTTACCGCGTTCCTCGGGTTCGAGCATGTGGATCGGCTTGCGCCCGATCACCCCGAACACCGCGCCCTTGGCGGAATGAATCTTGACCCGCTGCCCGCTGATCACGGCGGTATCCACGCCGCCCACGGCGGCAAATGACAGAAAGCCACGCTCCTCGACATGGACAATCATGAGGCCGATTTCGTCGCAATGGCCTGAGAGCATGACGCGTACCGGGGTCTTGGGATTGATCACTCCGATCACATTACCATGCACATCCGCCCGTACGTCGTCGCAACAGGAAACCATCCGTTTTTTCAGGATGCCCTGAATCCCCCACTCGAACCCCGACGGGCTGGCGATACCAATCAACTGCCGCAGAAAATCAACCGATTCTTTTTGCATGTCGTGCATCCTTTCAAAGTCAATCTCAAGACCCAAATGGCGCTCTTAAGTAATGCGTTCAAGGTTCCCGCTGCTGGTGTACCGGCTTTAGCCGGTCTTCTCCGAGCCGCCTGAAGGCGGTACACCAACCGTTACCATTCCAAACAGTCATTAAGTAAGCTCCATTCCCTTATGACCCTATCACGTTGCCATCAACGGATCAACAATCCCCGTTTCCTTGAACGCCGTGGCGCGTTCCACACAGGAGGGGCACTCGCCGCAAGGTGCGGCGTCGCCCCGGTAACAGGTCCAAGTGTGAGAATAGTCCACTCCCAGCTCAAGCCCCAGCTTGATCTCGTCCGCCTTCCGCATCCAGACAAACGGGGCATGCACCTTCACAGGGGGTCTGTGATTAAGCGCCAGCAGGGCATTGACCCGTTCCACAAATACCGGCGTACAGTCCCAATACCCATAGCTGTCCTGAGTCTGGGCGCCGTAAAAAACATCATGAATCCCCCGCGCCTCGGCATAAGCCGCCGCCACGGAAAGCAGCATCATGTTCCGGTTGGGCACATAGGTGGGCGGCTGGGACAATTCCTTCGAATCCAGATCCGCGAGGCGGGGTACGGCCACGGCCGCATCCGTCAAGGCGGAGGCCCCCGGCATCAATGCCCCGAAAAACTCCATATCCACAATGTCATGCGCCGTCACCCCGGCTACCTTTGCCTGCCACGCCGCCGCATCCAACTCGCGCCGGTGCTTCTGCCCATAAAGAAAAGACAGCGCATGCACCTCACGGGCACCCAGTTTCTTCACCACATAATGAAGCAGCGTCGAGGAATCCAATCCGCCCGAGAGCAGAACAACGGCTCGTTCAATGGTTTTCATTGCATTTTGAGAGTTTTGTGAAGTTGCAGTTGAATCCGAACCGGAAGACCGGAAGCCAAAACCCATTCCGCCAGGGTCGCCGGAGACAGCCTGCCCTCAACAGGGCTGAAGAGAACGGCGTGGCATCGCGCAACAACCCGATGTTTTCGGACCACACGACACGCCCACTCAAAGTCCGGTCGATCCGCCACCACAAACTTCACCTCATCATGGGAGCGCAATCGCTTGAGATTCCCGAAATCCATGGCCGCCGATTCCCCGCTGCCGGGACACTTGACATCCATGATGGCGATCACGCCTTCGGGAACAAGGGAAATATCGCGGCTTCCGTTGGTTTCCACCAGTACCGGCCGGCCGCCGCCGCCATCCCGCATCCGGGTCGCCAGCTCAGCGAAGCCGGACTGCGATAACGGTTCCCCGCCGGTAATCTCCGCGATCGCCGCCGGAGACGCGGCAAACCGTCGGACCAGCGAAGCGATGGACGTCTTGCGTCCCCGGGGATAGGCATGAGTTGTGTCGCAGTACGAGCACCGGAGATTACAGCCGCTCAACCGCACGAAGAAACAGGACAGCCCTGCCCAAGTGGACTCCCCTTGGATGGAGGTGAACGTCTCAGTAACCCAAACCGATTCAGTCTTCATCCCAATAACTCGCAGTAGTGCCCGGGGTTTCGCACACGGTAATCTTGAACACTTTAAGGGAGTCGTTGTTCAGAATTCCGCCCAGTTTAGCATGGAGATATCGGGCCAGGTTTTCCGACGTTGGATTCTCGCGAAGAAAAGCAGGGATCTGGTTCAGGTCACAATGATCCACTTCCTTCATGACTTCACGGATCGCCGTCTTGATATCCCGGAAATCCACCAGCATTCCCAAGCTGTTCAGGCGCGGTCCCCGCACGAAGATCTCCACCTCCCAGTTATGACCGTGTAGATTCGCGCAGGCGCCATCGTACCCCACCAGGCGGTGGGCGGCGGAAAAATGAGTTTGCACACTTAGTTCAAACATAGTTCACCCTCACCCCAACCCTCTCCCCTCAAGGAAGAGGGAGAATTCAAAATTGGTAACAAGCCTTTATGGTATCGAAACTCTTTCCCTTGAGATAGGCGGCAATCGCCGTATCATAGGCTGCGGTATGCGCGAAGGCCTTCTGGGCGAGACCGAAACGCGTTTTGAGCGAAAGGATCCCCTTCCCCGCTTCCAGTTCCCTGATGACACCCTCGTAGTCAGCCGGATCCGTCACCGAAGCCACTCGCAGGAAATTCTTCGCCGAGGCCCGGATCATGCAGGGGCCGCCGATATCGATATTGGCACGGGCCTTCTCCGGGGTTGCCTCCGGGCTGGCAGCGGTCCGGGCGAACGGGTAGAGGTTCACCACCACCATGTCAATCGCAACACCCTGCGTCCTCTTGAGATCATCGCTGTGTGCGGGATTATAGGTTTCGCTCAGCAGTCCGAGATAAATCTTGAAATCAAGAGTCTTCACCAGGCCCCCCTGCATTTCGGGCTGCCCGGTATAATCCGAGACCGAAACAAGGTTTTCCGACTCTTTCCCCAGAAGCGTCTGAAGCGCTGAATAAGTCCCGCCGGTGGAATAAATCCTCACGCCGGGATTGATTTTCACTAGCGCCGGAATCAACCGGTCCAGCCCCGTCTTGTCCGACACGCTGGCCAGCACATTCTGCACCTTCACGCCATCATCGATACGCTGCACAAAATTGACTGCCATATCCAACCCTCTCCTGTTGTTAAAATGATTTGTCCATTATGCTCATTCCCGGACAAGAGCGCAACCCCGCACACCAACATCAGGGAGGCAGCAGGGCATCGGTGGTCTTCAGGCGCCGGGCCATCTCCTCCAGAAGCGAAAGGACGACGGCAGGGTTCTGGCGGAGCATGGCGTCCATGTTGGCCGAGGAGATTGTCACCAGTTCAGTCTCCGCCTCCACCACCACGGCGGTGGCTGACCGGGGGGTTTTGAGCAGCATTGCCATTTCGCCGAAATACTCGCCGGGCTTCATGACCCGCAACATCTGGTCGCCCCGCCTCAAGGCCACGGCCCCGGACAGGATATAATACATCGAATCCCCGGGATCCCCCTCATGAAAGAGCTCGTAATCCGCCGCATACCCCTGTTTATGCCGACCGAGTCGCGCGGCATAACGATGGCGCTTTTCCGGCGAGGAAAACAGTTCCTGCACCAGAATGGCCTCCCGCCAATGAATACTGGAGCTCACCTCAATCCCAAAAAGGAAGGCAACAAAGGCGTAATAGATCCAGATGAGCAACAGGAAAACCGCTTTGAGCGAGCCGAAGGCGAACCCGTAGTCGGGATTGAACTTCATGATCGCCGTAAACACGGGGCCCATCAGTCCCAACAGGACGGCCGTCACCAGTCCGCCCGCGAGCACAGCGGGCAGGCGCAACCGGACGGGCGTGAAAATGTAATAGATGACGGAAAGAAATGACACCACCACCGCCACCGGCAGGACAATATCGATCAGTCGCAGCACCATCGGCATTTTCCCGGCCAGAAACGAACCCACGACGGCATACCCGATTTCGCCAATCACCAGCAAAACCAGCATTACCAGCATCAGCAACACGGCCATACCATCGAGCAGTTTCTCCTTGAAAAAAGGAATCGCCCGATCCCGCTTGTAGATCTGATCAAAGGCACCCCGTATTGTTGCCGCGAGGGGAGTCACGCCCCAGAGCAACAGGAACAGACTGAGCACTCCCCAGGTGTTCTGGAACGCCATTCCCTGGACCTCCCGGATAATCACCTCGCTGAACATGGGCACCATCTGCTCCACCACCCGCCCGACGGCACTCATAGCCACCTTGGACGAGGCCATGTAATGCCCGGCCAGAAACAGAAGCAGCAGTATCAGGGGGAAAAGGGCGAAAAAACTGTTAAAGGCCAGCACCGAGGCTTTCTCCAGTCCCCGGTTCCGGAGAAAGGAGGAAAAAGCCTGACGTAAAATAAACCCGGCGTATTCGGCTGACTTTCGTTTTTCCATGGTTCAGTTGCCCGATCATACCGATTCATCCCTGCCGAAAAAGAAAAATCTCAGGCTGGACTATTTCCGGGACGTATATGAGTTCCGCAGGGGGTTGTCGTAATCGTAATCTTAATCGTAATCGTAATCTTTTCCGGGGCAGCGGATTACGATTAAGATTACGATTACGATTATGAAGTGTTTTCGTCCCCTATTGAGGTCATATGCGCCCTATTTCCGGAATGCGGGAAATTTGACGCCTCTTCCGGACTGTGATAAACCATGGCCATGATTCCTGCCATTGACATTCAGGACTTGAGCGTATCGTTCCCGGGACGGTCAGGGGTTGTGCAGGCGCTTCAAAACCTGACCCTGACCGTTGCACCCGGCACCGTCTATGGATTTCTGGGACCGAACGGCGCGGGGAAAACAACCACACTTCAGGTTCTTCTGGGGTTCCAGGAGGCCACCTCGGGAACCGCTCGTCTTTTCGGTTGCCCGATCACCCAATCCATCGCCCGGGAAAAAATCGGTTATATGTCTGAAAACCCGGATACCTACCCTTTTCTGACCGGACGCGAACTCCTGACCATGGCGGGACGATTGTTCAATCTCCCGTCTTCGGTCATCCGGAAACGTTCCACCCAGCTCCTGGAAGAAACCGGGCTGTGCGGGGCGGCCGACCAACGCATTGCTCTCTATTCCCGGGGGATGCGGCAGCGAATCTGCATGGCTCAAGCCCTGATCAACGATCCGGAACTTCTGATTCTGGATGAGCCGGCCGGGGGGCTCGACCCGCTCGGCCGGCGCGATATCCGAACCCTGATAGCCGCGCGAAAAGCCGCCGGGAAAACCATCTTCTTCTCCTCCCACGAACTGTCTGAAGTGGAACTGGCCTGTGACCGGATCGCCATCCTGTCCAAGGGCCGTCTGATTGCCGAAGGACCCGTCAATGCCCTGGTTCCGCCCGGCGAAAGCCTGGAGCGCTTCTTTATCAAGTCGGTGACCGCATGAAACAAATCCTCACATTAACCGTCGTGGTGTGGCTTGAAATGATGAGGCGCAAGGATCTTTATGTCCTGCTGATCCTGATGGCAACCCTTCTGGCAGGACTGCTTTCTTTCGACATTTTCGGACTCTCCGGAGTGGCAGGCTACGTGAAGGATATGGGACTTCTGGCGGTTTGGCTACTGGCCTGGATTCTCGCCATCAACACCTCAGTGCGTCAACTTCCCCAGGAGGAGCAACGTGGCACCCTGTTCCCATTGCTCGCCAAGCCGGTTTCCCGATTAACCCTCATCCTCGGGAAATGGCTGGGTGCCTGGTCAATCACAGGGTTCGCCCTGGCTTGCCTCTACCTGACCCTCTGCCTGGGCGTCTCACTCAAGGGTGGCCGATTTGACGCCATGACACTGCTTCAGGCCATGGCACTTCATGGAGCCGCCCTGGGGTTGATCTGCGCCCTCGGGATCGCCCTCTCAACCCGGATGAACCGGGATGCCGCCACGGTAACCACGTATGTCGTCACCGCCGCTGCTTTTATTCTCCTGCCCCGGGTTCCGTCCTTGTTGCTTGGAGCCAGCGGAATCATGAACACCGCCCTTTACGCGCTTTACTATCTCTTCCCTCATTTTGAACTGTTCGATCTGCGGCGCCGACTTGTTCATGACTGGGGTTGCGCACCGTGGCTCACTGTGGCGGGCATCCTTGTATACGCACTGCTGATGACGATGGCGTTCCTGTCACTCGCCTGGTTGGGTTACCGGAAGCGGCGTTTCTCGCGCGGGGACATCCTGTGAGAGCCCCATCCTCACCGCTCTTGCCCTGGGCGATTCTGGCAAGTTCAGGGACACTCGCGTTCATTCTGGCCTGCCTACTCACCGCTTCCACCCCCCTGCCCGACCCTGAGGCTGGGCTGACCGAAATTCTTCTTGGCGAAAGCAGGCAGGCGCTGAGCCTCTCTTTTTTTAATCAGGCTGACCTTTTTTTCCATAAGGGAGTCGACCACATCCAGGCCCGGGCTGATACCCACAGCTTTTTTCAGCGCTGGCAGGCCGACATCACGCCGGAACAGCACGCCCATGCCGAAGGGGCTGGGAGCGCCGAGATTCTCCCCTGGCTGAAACTCGCGACCCGCGCCGACCCGCACAACGTGGAGGCATTCCTGGTATCCGCCTTCTGGGCCGCAACCGGCCTGCACCGGAACGACCTCGCCCATCAAATTCTGGAAGAGGCCCAACGACTCAATCCCGGAGACTACCGGATCCCCCTTGAGAAAGGCCGAATGGCTATCCGAACCGGAAATCTCACCTCCGCCTTTTCCTTACTGGAAACCACTCTGTCCCTCCAATCACATGCACCGGTTTCGGAAGGGGAACCGGACCGTCAGCTTGCTCTCGACCGGGCGGAAACCTTCATCTTCCTCGGATTCCTGAATGAAATCCGGGGAGCCCCCTCCAAGGCGGCCGAGTGCTTCAAGAACGCGCTGGCCATTTTTCCCGAACGGGTCTACATTCAAAGCCGTGTCACGCTTCTGGAGAAGGGAATAACGCCACCGGATTCGGCACACAGTCTGCTTGAGAAATTGACACAACAGACGACTCATGACGCCTGCCATGACGAGCGGGACCATGAGGATTGACCGCATCAAGAGGAGAACATCGTGAGCTTAATCGAGGAAGCCCTGCGAAAACAGCGGGAAGAAACGGAACAGCCCGGACATTCCGGCTCCACTCCGCCTCCCATTCCCCACGACTCCATCCCTGAATCCACCGGAGAAGCAGCCGTCGCCCGCCGCCCCTGGGCTATGCTGATTGGCCTTATCGTGCTCGGCATCCTCAGCCTTGCGTTCATCCTGTGGCTGCTTTTTTTCGGACTGCATTTATGGCAGAAAAAACCGGCGCCTGCACCCGTCCCCACACCCGTTGCCACCGCCTTAAAAGTGCCAGAAACGCCTTCTCCTGCACCGGCTCCGGCTCCCAAAAGTGAGCCGGTTGTGGTTCCCGTGACCAACACTCCTCCGGCAATCCCGCCGGTCGCCCCGGTTACGAATGCGGCCGCTATCCCTATTACTCCTCCCGCGCCCCTTGTCGTTCCCCAGCCCACGGGAAGCACGGTAAAAGTGGCCATGCCGGTACTGTGGCCCAAACTGGTTATCACGGGAATTATCGGGCGCAATAAGGGCGGACAAAGCGCCGTGATCATCAATGGACAGATGCTGAGCCCCGGAGATTCCCTTGAAGGGGTCAAAATTGAGGGCATTGAAAAGCAACGCGCTAAACTTGTCTTTCAGGGCGAGGTAAAGCTTCTGTCGGTGGGCGGAACTACGGAGTAGCCGTTACCACCGCGTCGGATTTCGGCTCATTCCGGAGTTTCTTCTGCTCGATCATCGCATCAAACTCAGCCGGCGCAGTAATGAAGAAATGACACCGGCGTCCGATCATGGACTCTGTCTTGTCCCGAAGTTGTTTGTTGTAGGGATTCAACAACACCACAAGAACATCGTTACCCATCACCTCAAAGGGCATCACTCCAAAGCGAATAATAAACTCCCTGGGGATCATTTGAAACACCTGGTCCTGAACTTCAAAAAGGGAAAGGGGTATCATGGGGATTCCTGAATCCCGCGCCGAATAAGCCAGAATACGATCCATGCTCCGGCCGCCACGGTCATGGATCGCATGCAAAACCGATACCGTCACAAGCGCGGGATTGGTCGAAATGGCACTCAAATCCTGCGCCACCATGGCATAATCTTCCTGCGTCAATTCCCCTGCCTGGAACAGAGTCCAGGCAAATGACAACTCGGAGGTGACATGAGAACTCCGCCATTCCACATCATCAACCTTTGTGAGCTCAGGCTTCTCGTGCGGCTCCGCAGCCAGGTCAAAACTCTGCACCTCGCCTGCAGCCGCCTCCAGAAAGGCATCTATACGGGTCAGAGTCTCCCGCGCAAGCGGATCCGAGGCCGCCAGCGAAACCATTCGATCCCTCAGCATCTCAACAGCATCCCGATCCTTCTCCTCGATGACCACGGTGATGAGACGGGAGAGATATTCACGGGCCCTCGACAGATCGCCGACTTGCCCATAGGCATGGGAGAGGGCTTCAAGGGACACTCGGTCATTCGGGATTGTCTCAACAATCTGCTCGAACGCGGCAATGGCATTCCAGACCTGACTCTCCAAGTCTTCCCGCTGTCGGCTTTCCTCAGTCATCGGTGTCTTTTCCCATCTTCCAGCCACGAACCGGGCTGATGGGGTAGAGTCTAAGTCAACCCTCCCTCAAAAGTCGAGCCTGCAAGTACCCCTCTTCTCCCATCCTAATCCTAATCGTAATCTTAATCGTAATCCTGATCTTGCTTTGATCTTCAGGAATCCTCTTAAGTGTTAATCATGAAGACGATCTTTGGTTATGAGGAGGATTACGATTACGATTAAGATTACGATTATGATAAACCTCTTCGAAAATCATATGCACCCTTACCCCTCTTCTCCACCCTTTGATCTTGATACGGTGACACCGCTTCGATAGAAAGTCCTCATGAGCACAGCCCCTCACTACACTCGGGATCATCTTTTGAATCTCAAACCCCGTTTCAACACGTTTGTCGGCATCGATTCCGACGGCTGTATTTTCCCCACGATGGAAATCAAGCAGAAGCAGTGCTTTCATTCCCTCATTATCTCTTTCTGGAAACTGGAGCCCATTGAAAACGCCCTCCGGCAGACCGCCGAATTCGTGAATCTGCATTCGATCCACCGCGGCCAGAACAGGTTTCCCTGCCTGCTCACCACATTTGAGCTTCTACGCGATCACCCCGAAGTCCGCCAAACAGGCTTTTTGGCACCCTCCACCCGGGCGCTCCGAGAATTCTGCGAATCGGGCCTTCCGCTCGGAAACCCGGCCCTTGAGAAACGCGTGAAGGAAACCGGGGATCCGGACTTGCAGCGCCTCCTCCAGTGGAGCCTGGCGGTCAACGAGTCCGTCGCCAAAACCGTCAAGAATATCAAACCCTTCCGATGGGTTCTCGATGCTTTAAAAAACGTTCGATCCCACTCCGATGTCATCTGCGTCTCCCAGACACCCACTGAAGCGCTCGTCCGGGAATGGGCGGAACATGACCTTTTGCAGTATGTCGAAGTCATCGCCGGCCAGGAACTCGGCACCAAGGCGGAACACCTCACGCTGGCAACCTCGGGACGATACACTCCGGATCGTGTCCTCATGATCGGGGACGCCCCGGGCGATCTGAAGGCAGCCCGCGCCGTGGGTGCCCATTTCTTCCCGATTAATCCCGGACAGGAGGAGTCCTCCTGGAAGCGCTTTCAGGGCGAAGCTTATGAGCGCTTCCTCGCGAATCGCTATGATGAGCGTTACGAGGCCGACCTGGTGGATGAATTTAAAAAGCTTCTCCCTGAAAGACCGCCATGGGTGACTCCATGAAAGGGTATGTTCAGGTTTACACCGGCGAGGGAAAATGCAAGACCACCGCAGCCCTCGGCCTTGTGGTTCGGGCCGTTGGGGCCGGACTCCGGATTTACCTGGGTCAGTTTGTCAAGGGAGGCGATTACAGCGAAATCCGTTTGCTACGGGCCCGTTTTCCCGAAGTCACTCTGGAACAATATGGAGACGGGGACTTTGTCCGGGGCAAACCGTCCCCCGCCGCCATTGCCTCCGCGCGACGCGGGCTGGCCGCCCTGAACAGCGCCCTCCTTTCCGGCTTGTATGATATCATCATCGCGGATGAAGCCTCGGTCGCCGTCAAAGCGGGCCTGATCACGGAGGAAGACCTCTTCGCTCTCATTGACCGGAAGCCCGACACCGTGGAACTGGTGCTGACCGGACGGGACGCCAGCCCCGCACTTCAGGCGAGGGCGGACCTGGTGACCGAAATGCGCTGCATCAAGCACTATTACAATGCAGGCGTGCAGGGCCGAAAAGGAATTGAATCGTAACGAAGCCGCGACAGCCGCCGCGGGCAGGAAGGAACGATGACTGATAAAATCAAACTGACCTTTGAGGACGGACGCATCACGGAACATCCTTTCCGCACCTCCCTGAACGACGTCTTGCCGTCGCGGACGGACCCCTCAGGCCTGCCGTATATTGCCGCGCTCATTAACAACGATATCTGCTCCCTCAACTACCCTCTGGAAATGGAGTGCGAGATCAAACTCCTGACCATGGCCTCGCCCGAGGGATGGCCTGTTTTTCAGCGGTCCCTTGCCTTCATTCTGGCAAAGACAGTCAGGGAACTGTTTCCAGACTCGGGCTTCTCGGTAGATTATGCTGTGGGGAACGGCCTCTATTGCAGTTTTGACAAAAAAGCAGGGGAACATAATGGGGGCATTACCCCGGAACAGGTTCAGGCCATCGGGGACCATATGAAGTCCCTGATCGCCCGTGATGTTCCCATCGAGCGGAAAAAGATTTCTTTTGCGGAGGCATCCCGGCGACTCACTGAAGCCGGGCAGACCGACAAACTGAACCTGCTCAGGTTCCGAAACCCGCCCCGGATCGTCATTCATGTCTGCGAAGGGTTTTATGACATCGCCCTGGGTCCGATCGCCCCATCCACGGGAGCAATCGACTTGTTCGAACTGATCCCCTATCCCCCGGGCTTTGTGCTGCAACTCCCCGATCCGGCGAAGGGAACTCCTATCGCCCCCTTCCGGAATCTCCCCCTGCTCTTCAAAATATTCAGGGAACACAAGGACTGGGGCCGGGCCATGGGCGTCAACACCGTCGGGCGGCTGAATGAAATCATCATGAACGGCGATATCAGCGACTTCATCAAGGTCGCGGAAGCCCTGCACGAAAAGAATGTCGCCCGGATTGCCGATGAGATCCAGCGCCGGCGCAGCACTACACGTATTGTTCTCGTGGCGGGCCCTTCCTCATCCGGGAAAACAACTTTCGCCAAACGGCTGGCCATCCAGCTCCGGGTAAACGGGTTCCATGTCTCCACCCTGTCGCTCGATAATTACTTTTTTGAACTGGCAAAAACACCCCGGGATGAAAACGGAAGCCCCGACTTCGAACACATCAACTCGCTGGATTTGGCCCTGTTCAATCAACACATGGAGCAACTCGTCAAGGGCGGCGAGATTGAGCCGCCGGTATTTGACTTCGAATCCAAAACCCGCGTTTACCGGGGAAACAAGATGAAGCTCGGCCCGGAAGGTATTCTCATCATCGAGGGCATCCACGGGCTGAACCCGGACTTGACCCGCATGATTCCCGACTCTGCCAAATTCCGCATCTACGTCAGCGCTCTTACCCAACTCAGCCTCGATTCCAATAACCGGATCGCCACCACGGATAACCGACTGATCCGTCGTATGGTCAGGGATCACAAATACCGCGGCCACTCAGCACTCAAAACCCTGCGCATGTGGTCCTCCGTACGACGAGGCGAGGAACGCTGGATATTTCCCTTCCAATCCGAGGCCGATGCCACATTCAACTCCGCTCTGGATTACGAACTGGCCGTGCTTAAACCCATTGCCGAGCCTCTTCTTATGGAGGTGAAACCCTTTGACCGGGAATACGCCGAAGCACGCCGGCTCACCGCATTCCTACTCAACTTCGTCGGCATTTCAGACCGGGAAGTCCCCAACACATCTATGCTCCGCGAATACATCGGCCGCAGCAGCTTCAAGTATTAAGGCTGAAGGCTTCAGTATTTACTTGTACTAGCTATATCGTTTAGCTACATACAAGTTTATGTTTATTTCATTCAACGAGCTTTTTCCGGAGGCTTGCCGGTACCGAGCCCTTCGACTGTCTCCCTCAGCTGCCGTAAAGGAATCCAGCGGCAACTCGGACTTTCCGTGGTCGGAGCGGCACCTGCGGTGCGTCTGGGTGGATCCCGCCTACCGCCCCACCACTCTTCTCACGGCAGACGGGCGCCTGGTACAGGTTGAAAATCCAGGACGCTGGAACCTGGAGGCAGGGCCCGACTTTCTGGATGCCGTGCTTCGAATCGGCCCCGACGAGTGTACCGTTCGCGGCGACGTTGAACTGCATATACGTCCCTCGGACTGGCGGCATCACGGCCACGCTGCTGATCGCCGGTATCGGGGCGTGATTGCCCACATCACCTACTTTGACGGAATCCTTCGGGAGCCCGATCTCCCGGCACCGGTGCTTCAGATCGCCCTGAAGCAGGCCCTGAAGAAAATCCCGTCGTTCTCGTTCGACAGCCTGGATTTACCCGCCTATCCTTTTGCAAACCTCGCGCCGAGTCCTCCCTGCGCACAGCTCTTGAAAACCTGGTCACCCGACCAGCAGGGCAGTTTTCTGGACTCAGCCGGCGAAGAACGACTCCGGCTTAAAACCGAGCGGCTCGCACAGGCCATGGCGGGAGAAAACAGGGCTCAAACGCTTTATGAAGAAATCATGGGGGCACTGGGCTATAAACACAACCGGAACCCCTTTCATAAACTTGCCCAATGCCTCCCGCTCGACATTCTGCACCAAGAGTCAGACAACACCCTGACGACGGCTTATGCCCTTCTGGCCGGGGTCTCCGGACTGCTTCCGCCCAAAACAAACCCGTTATGGGACGAGGAGACCAAGGGATTTGTCCGGTCGCTCTGGGATATCTGGTGGCGGCATCAAGCCACCTGGCAGGGAAAAGCACTGTCCCGAAACGACTGGAACCTCGCTCACGTCAGACCCGTCAATCACCCGCTACGGCGACTCATGGCCGCCGCCGGTCTGTTTCTGAATGCCGACTCTCCTCTTGAACAGATTATGACATCATCCCTGAGCGCCTCCTCGTTTAAAACGGTTCTGGAGGCCTTGCAGACTGTGGGCGGACAAAGCTACTGGGCATGGCGGAGCGGATTCTCGAGTCCGCGCGGCGCATCACCTGCGGCGCTCATCGGCCCCGGCCGGGCCGCCAGCCTCCTGACCAATGTCATTGTCCCGTGGATGGCAGCCACAACCTCCTCGAAGCCTAACCCGAACTGGCTCAAGTCGCTCCCGCATGAAGATGACAACCGGTTTGGACGCCACACCGCACACGCTCTGTTCGGACATGACCACAATCCCTCTCTTTATCACTCAGGATTGCGGCAGCAGGGATTACTCCAGATCTTTAACGATTTCTGCCTGAACAGCCGGAATGGCTGCCGGGGTTGCAAACTCCCCGAAACGCTTATTAATCAGGCTAGTGAATAGTCGCAGAACTCAAGAGTCACCACTGATCTTCACTGATTCGCGCTAATCCGGAGAAGAGTTTGAACA
>JBAXMJ010000031.1:0-24124 GCA_037134355.1 bacterium
CTCGCACACCAAGCGGAGCGCAACCGACTGAACACGGCCTGCGCTCAATCCGCGGCGAATCTTGCTCCACAGCAGGGGGCTGACCTTGTACCCCACAATGCGGTCCAATACCCGGCGCGCCTGTTGGGCATTCACCAGTTGCTGATTGATCTCAGAGGGATGATCAAAGGCTTCCTTAACCGCACGGGGAGTGATTTCGTTATAGGTCACCCGGAAAAACTGATCCTCGGGAACCTTCCCCTCCAGCAACGCCTTAAGATGCCAGGCAATGGCCTCCCCCTCACGATCCGGATCAGGCGCCAGATAGACGGCATCACACTGCGCGGCGGCCTCGATCAATTCCTTGACCAGTTTCTTGCGCTCCGGAGTGACTTCATATTGCGGTGTGAAATCCCCCTCCAGGTCGACCCCGAGACTGCGGATCGGAAGATCGCGAATATGACCCATTGAGGCCTTGACGATAAAGTCTTTCCCCAGGATCTTATTAATGGTCTTGGCCTTGGCCGGAGACTCAACGATTACCAATTTTGTAGCCATATGACTTTCCTCTTATGATGTCCGCAAGCCGACGCGCTGGCCGGATAACATTTTCACAACACGTTTCATTTCCAATCCCAACAAAAGCGCACTGATCTCAGAAGCTTTCCGTCCCGACTGACGGATCAGCGCATCCAACCCGATTTCCCGCTCTACGGCAATCAGGTCCACAAGGGCCGTTTCGGCCTCCGTCAAGGTTGGCCGACCCGCCACCACTCCGGAACCCTTCGCGGGCGTTGGAATCAGACATCCCAATTCCTCCAGAATATCCTCCACGCTTGAAACCAGTTTGGCGCCGTTCTTGATCAATTTATGGGGCCCCCGTGAGCCAAAGGAATCAATCCGGCCCGGTACGGCAAACACGGTGCGGCCTTGGTCGAGTGCCTGATGCGCCGTGATCATTGCCCCGCTCGCCACATCGGCCTCCACAACCGTCACCCCCTTGGACATCCCGCTGACAATCCGGTTACGCACCGGGAAGGTGGTCTTATCCGGCTGACGCCCCAGGGGATATTCGGAGATGACCGCCCCCTGCCCACTGATCTGTTTAGCTAAATCGGAATTTTCAGGCGGGAACATGCAGTCAAGGGCACCCCCCAACACGGCCACAGTACGCCCTTTCCCCTTGAGCGCCCCGCGATGCGCGGCGGTATCAATACCCCGGGCCAGTCCGCTGATAACCGTCACCCCGCTCTGGGCCAATTGAGACGCCAACCGCTCAGCCGTCTCCATGCCATAATGAGAGGTACGGCGCGATCCGACGATCGCCACCCCGAGTTCATCACGGGATTGAATCGTTCCCTGCACATACAATGCCAGCGGAGGATCATAAATCTCAAGCAACCGCTTCGGGTACTCCCCATCCAGGGGCGTAACCAGCCGGGCGCCAATCGCCCCGGCATTGATTTCCTCCTGGTCAGGATCCAACCCATCGCGCTGGGAGAGAATCGCAGAAATCATCGCGGAACTAACTCCTTGAACAGACGAGAGCGTTGCCTTGTCGGCCTTCAGAATGGCCTCAACAGAGCCCAGGGCGGCGGAGAGGGTTCGGACGGTGACCGGTCCGACCCCTTTCATCATATTCAGCACAATATACGCCTGCCTTGAATCCAAAACATTCTCCCGCTTCGTCGCCGTTTGGGCAAATAAATGAGCCGGTTAGATATCACAACCACTCTTAGAGCGCAAAGGGAATCCCTTGAACGGAATGAGTGATGCCCCGGCCACAGGTAGGCGCACCTATTCAACCGCTCAATAGGTCACGGCGTACATGAGAATATTCTGCCCCAGCCGGATCGCCTCACTGTCGTTGTAGCCCAGGGCATAGGGATTCTGGGACATCTCCCAGCATCCGGCCATGCCATAGGGGCTGTAAACCACGGCATAATGTCCATGCAGTTTCACCCCCTCCAACCGGGGCTCGATCACCGCCCGGCCCAACCGACCGGAAAGCAGGGGTGTGACGGTCATTCTTTTGACCCGATTGGGCTCGGTGAAGATACTGTCATCCGGCGATACCGGCACCATCGGGGAATCGGGCAGAACCCGCTTTAACTCAATCCTGAACGCTTGATCGAAGTCGCTCCGTCCGCAACAGGCCTCGGCAAACAGGAATCCACCGCTCTCCAAGTACTTGCTTAACGCGTAAAGCTCGGCTTTTGTCAGCCGAAACCCCTCATGCCCTGACAAGTAAAGGAACGGCAAATCAAACAGACCGGGATCCGTCAGGCTCACTTCCCGGATCGCTGACTGAATAGAGACGGCGGTCTTCTGGCTGAAGGTCTTCAACAACATCGGCAATGCAAAAGGCCGGGGTTTCCAATCGCCCCCGACCATCACCTGTCCGATGCGCAACCGATCAAAATAAGCCTTTTTTGATTCCTGGATCTCCACGGCGGGGATCCGCTCCGACTTCACCCAGCCCCGCCAGGCAATCACATAGGCCGCCACATTGACACCCAGCCGAACCGATTCCTCGGAACGGCGTCCAGCCACCAGCCCCCCCTGCGACACCAGCGCCACGGTTCGGCAATGAACGGTAATTCCTTCCAGAATCGGAAGGCCACCCGACCGCTCTTTCGCCAGATCATAATAGGACCAGAACAACGGATGCGCCGGATCCAAGCGATTCATAGAACTATCTCTAAACATGATTCGCAGTTCACGACGGGCTGAATCGTAAAAGGGCTTCGACCCTAATCCGACGTCAAACACCATCGTCCCTCCCGCCAGCATGAATTTCCGAAAGGCCTTCCGTTGCTCCGGAGTGAAGGAAAAGTGATAATACCCTGAGACGTAAAGAACAGGACTCCTTTCCGGATCAGCCGCCACCTCATCTGGGCTTCGGGTTTCAAGGCGATAGGTCAGTCCGACTCGTTCCTGAAGTTCCCGGAGCAGCACTTCCAGATCACCCGATGAGAAAACTCCGTGCTGGGAGGCGCCTATATCCAGATTCACAAACAACACCGAACCCTTGGGCAGATCCCGGGAACGGGTAGGCACCATGGCCCCAATGACGCGAACGCCCCCCTTCTTCCTTTTCCCCGCTTCATCAGTCTTGTATGTCCCTGCCTTCGGCGGGGCTACAAATCCCGGCTCATCAGAACCATCTCCAACCGGCGGTGGGGAATCGTCCTGAAACGCGGAGTCAGGAAGAGCTTTAATTATGATCGGAATGGGCTCGGTTTGAACTGCGTTTTCCGGGGTTTCCACTGTTGGTGTACCGGCTTCAGCCGGCCTTCTCCCGACCGCCTGAAGGCGGGACACCAACGGGAGGTCACCCTGAACAAGCTTTAAGTTTGCGCCAATCCTGTCCGACTCCGCCACGGACACTTTCCACAATGCCACCACCCCAGCTACCAGAAGAATCAAAACCAAAATCGCCACCGTCATCCCGAACACAGAAGTCCGGCGTTTAGGAGCGCAGGCAGGAAACGCACCCCCCTTGCGCAGGGCTTTCATCACCCGCTCACCCGACACCGGCTTCTGGCGGGAGGCCCTCAGCAACCGATCCACCACGGCCAGAAGCGCCAGACGATCCTTTGCCGTATCCGATTTCTCCAGCAGGGCCATCAGGCACTCCGCCTCGGCGTCCCCCAACTGGCCGTCCAGGTAATCCTCGATCAACCGGTTCTCGTCAAGGTCATCAGACATGACAGCGTCCCTTCTTCTGAAGACAGGAACCGATGGCCTGGCGGGCACGGTGGAGGATGACTTTGACGGAGTTCTCAGTAATCCGGAGGCGATCGGCCAACTCAACCAGAGGCTGATCCTTGTAATAGAACCCCTGCATGACATCCTGGGATTTACCCTGCAACCGTGACACACAGTCCTTCAGGGCGTCCAGAGTATCCTCAGGCATATCGTCCATGACCCGGTCGATCTGCGGCTCGACACAATGAATGGCTTCTGCCTTGAACCCGGCTTCCTTTTCACGCTGTCGATACCAGCGACGCCGCTCATTCTGGGCCACGTTCCGGGCAATCGTGCTGAGCCATGCCGGAAAATTGGTTCCAGGTCGATAGGAGTCGAGCCTTCTATAGGCTGTGATGAAAACCTCCTGGGTCATGTCGGGAATCCGATTCGGATCAGGAATCATGGCCGCCACGACAGCCCTGACCTTCCCCTCAAACTCGTCGACAATCTTCCCGTAAAGATCACTGTTGCCAGCACGAATCTGCGCGATGGTTTGATCCAGATTTTCCATGGAAAGAATCACTCAAATAACCGAACGATCCCCGGGAAATCCGGAGTCCCCTCACCGCGGCTTCAAGACCACGCGCCAGTGATTCTCGTCCGCCATCACAATGATGTTTACTCCGATATACGCAACGGTAATCCCATTCAGAACCCCGCCCGCCTGGAGATAACCGGATTTCCCGCCGCGAATGGCAAACTCTACCGTATCCGCGCTGACCGGGGATACCTTGACGGGCTCGAGACTCACCCGATCCGCATAGGGCAAAGCCAATGTTTTCGCCAGATCTGATCGAGATCCCAGTCGACTTGATTCCAGAACATAATTCTGGGAACTCAGTCCTTTGATTGAACTCTCCAGACGGTACGTCCACGCCTTTCCCCACCGATCCGCAAACGGCGGAAGGGCCTTCATCTTCAGGGTCTTGATCGGATCCAGCGATGACGGGAATTCTATTTCCTTCAAATAGATCTTCTTCAGGGCAGCCCGAACCCTTTCCCGGTCAAGCCGGGTCAACCAACCTCGCGCCATTTCAGCCCCGGCGCCCTGAAGCGAGCTCGGACTCTCAGGAATCGACAGCATCGGCTCAAACAGGGCAATTGCGGCGTTGGTGTTCCCCATCTTGAGAAGATGCCAGGCTTCAAGTCCAGTAACAACAACACAGAAGGGATCCTGGGGTGTCTTGGTTCTGAATTGCTTGCACGCCGCTACCACCGCCGCATGATCATCCGGTGTATTGGTGCTGGCCACCCAGGCCAGCCACAGGCCACGCTCATCAGGTGCCGGAGATTGGGCACGACACACCATCCCAAAAGCCATCCCTATTGTCAGACAAACCCAAAAAAACCTGTATTGTTTCATGCATATATCTCCTTCTTCTTCTGAGCTCTGAGCTTCATAAGTTCGAACGCCGCAATGCTGAGTAGGCCGGCGCCAATACAGATCGCGATATCCACGGGGTGCAGAACTGAAAATTTGAAGAGTTTCCGCAGGAACGGCACATTCAGGATCAGCGTCAGGAACACCGTCGCCCCGCCGATCACCCACCACATGGCCGCATTGGGAACACGCGCCATCTCAAACACGGTCCGGGTTCGTGACCGGTTACTGATGATCAGGGCCAGGTTTGCGACAATCAAAGTGGTGTAGGACAGCGCCCGCGACTCGTCCGCAGACCGTTCCAGTGTCCAGGAAATCCAAAATACCGCCAGCACCACCGCCAGTACGCTCAGTCCCTCCAGCACGCTCACCCCCACGCTACGCATACTGAACAGCGGTTCGCCCGACTTGCGTGGCGGCCGCTTCATCAGGTCTTTCTCCTCCGCTTCCGCCTCGAAGATGGTCGAGCACGCAGGATCAATGATCAATTCCAGAAACAGGATGTGTACCGGCATCAGCACCAGCGGCCAACCAAACAGCACGGGAATCAGCGACATCCCGGCAATGGGCACGTGGATCGCAAAAATATAGGCGACGGCCTTCCGGATATTATCAAAAATCCGGCGCCCCATCTTGACCGCCTCCACGATCGAAGAGAAATCATCATCCAACAGCACCAAGGACGACGATTCGCGCGCCACATCGGTCCCGCGCCCGCCCATGGCCACCCCGATATGGGCCGCCTTCAGGGCCGGGGCATCGTTTACCCCATCCCCGGTCATCGTCACAATCTCACCAGCCGCCTTGAAGGCTTGCACAATTCGGAGTTTCTGCTCAGGCACCACGCGGGCAAAAATGGTGACCTTCCGGATGCGGCGGGTGAGTTCCTCGTCACTCATCACGGCCAGTTCCGGCCCGGTAATGAGGTCGCCCTCCTCCAGATTGATCTGCTTGGCGATATTCCGCGCTGTAACCGGATAATCCCCGGTGATCATCACCACCCGGATTCCCGCTTCATGACATACCGCGATCGCGGCCGGAACCGTCGGCCGGATAGGATCG
Source organism: bacterium (assembly GCA_037134355.1). Lineage (GTDB taxonomy): Bacteria > Verrucomicrobiota > Kiritimatiellia > CAIKKV01 > CAITUY01 > JAABPW01. The sequence goes on from JBAXMJ010000031.1 coordinate 6,176, forward strand.
GCCAATCCCAGCAATCCGATAAATTCAAAGTCAAAATCATGCTGCTGATCCGGCAAGGCACTCGGCTGGAAACGCGCCCGGGCCACCCCGAGAACCCGGTAGCCGTCCCGGGCCAGCGTATCAATCCGACCCGCCAGCTCGGTTTTCTGTTCCGTAGAAAAATGGCAAAGATCGGCAATCGCTTCCGGCGCCCCCTTGGTCGCAATCATAAAATCGGCTCTGGTCCTGGATTTCCAGACCTGCGAAATCGCCAGCATCTCGCGGGAAAGTGGATACTCGCGCAGCAGTTCCCAGTCATTATGAAGATGTTCCGTTTGGGCCAGATAGCGCCCCCCAACCTCGTGGATTGCCTTTTCCATGGGATCAAACGCATTACGCTGACTGGCCAGGATCCCGTATTCAACCACTTCATGAAAGGATTCCGGAAGGGGGGCGTCCCCCATTTGCTTCACATCACAAAATCCCCCGCCCGCGTAGAGTTGCTCGACGGTCATGCGGTTCATCGTCAACGTCCCTGTTTTATCGGTGCAGAGCACGGTCGTCGAACCGAGCGTTTCGATGGCCGGAACGCGTCTCGCCAGGACACGTTTGCGCGACATCCTCCAGGCGCCCAGCGCCAGGAAGATCGTCAGCACCACCGGGAATTCTTCCGGCAAGGTCGCCATGGCCAGCGTGATACCGGCCAGCACCCCCTGCAACCAGTCACCCCGGGTTAACCCATACACCACCACCACCAGGGCGCAGAGGGACAACCCCACCACAGCCAGACGGCGGACCATCCGACCGGTTTCCTTTTGGAGCAAGGTGTCCTCCTGCTCCAGGCTCTTCAAGGCCTTGCCGATTTTCCCGATCTCGGTCTTCATCCCGGTGCCCTTGATCTCCGACACCCCTTGCCCCTGGACCACCAGCGTGCCGGAATACAGGAACGGGGTTTGATCACCACCGGGTCGCGCCATCTCAAGGTCGATGATCGGCCCTTCAGCCATCATCTTGTGAACCGGCACCGATTCACCGGTCAGGAGCGATTCATCCACCGCGAGGCTCATGGAGGAGATCAGGACGGCATCGGCGGGAACGCGGTCGCCTTCCTGGAGCAATACAATATCGCCGCGCACGACTTCCCGGCCCGCGATTTTCAGTTGTTCACCGTCGCGAATCACCAGGGCGCGCGGGCTGGACAGGTCACGGAGCGCCTCCAACGCCCGTTCGGTCTTGCGCTCCTGGTAAAGGGTGATCCCCATCACCACAAACACAAACCCCATAAGCATCAGCGATTCCTGGATATCCCCGAGAACCAGATAAATGAGGCCGCAGGCGACCAACAGGAGAAACATCGGCTCCTTCACCACATCCAGCGCGATGGCGAATATGCTGCGCGGCTTGCTATGGGGAAGTTCGTTGAATCCTTCTAAACCCAGCCGCGCGGCCGCTTCAGCTGCAGAAAGCCCCTTGAGTGTCTTGATGTCGAGTGATGCCATACGTCCCTGCTTTTTCCCTTAGGTTTTCCGGAAGATTAAGGCCCCAAAAAACAAAGTCAACTCGAATGAAAACTAACGTACGGAATCGCAATTTCAGGGTGTCACGTAACAGGGTAAGTTAATCAGCAGTAGCGATCCTGTAGGCGTCCAGAAGGCTCTTGCCAGCCTCGTCAAGATCACAACCGAACGCAATAATCCCCTCCTCATGGCCGGCCATTGCGGCCAGTTTACGACGGGGCAGATCGGTCTCGCGGTAAAGCCGCAGAATTTCGTTCGCCATTCCAGGGGTTCCATATTCAACATCCCGGGCCGTGGTGGGAACCCGGTTCAGCAGTCGCTTCCAGAACTCCAGGTGATGGACATGTATGACGGCCCCGACGGCCGGATCGGCCTGGTAAAACATGGCATGCGTCATGCACTCCGAGGACGGCACGGTCGCCTCCGTCATCGCCCGGAAATCCACGGTATTGCGGGCGATATCCACCTTGATGATCTCCGTATAATGCTCCGGCCCCAGCACCGGCAAGCTACCCGTACGGGTAGCCGTGATCACAAATCCGCCGGGGGACCGGACGCTGATATTCCCATAGCCCACTCCCTTGAGCTCCCCCTCGGCATACATCCCCACAAGTTTGAGCCTGTACAAATGCTCGCGCCAGCGATTCAACTCCGCCACGCATCCGGCGGGAAAATCGACTGCCCCGACAAAGCAGGGCTTGAATTTAAAATAACCTTCCCTTGGTACTGCTATTTTGTTTTTCATTTAATTCGTCGCGTTGGATAACTGCATTTGAATAAACACTTGCAAGAGACGCAGTGTGTAAAAACGGGACGGCTGTGTCAAACCCAACGGCAAACGCATTCTAATCTAAAAAAGAGGTTACCGGTGTTGCGGGGTGGATATGCTTGCGCCTTTTGCAACCTTGACGGGGCAGAAATGCGACAGTAGCCGCCCACCGGACTTGGCCCGGGCGATTCCTGGTAGCGCTTGCGTTCCGGCTACCGTTTTGTCACTCTTCAACGTGTAATAATGGCAAGTTTGTGAAGGAGATCAAAATGAGCAGAAAAATCAAGTGGGGTATTCTCGCGACCGGAGCCATAGCGCATGCGTTTGCGCGTGGATTGGCGGTATCCTGTACCGGAATGCTGGTGGCGGTTGGGTCGCGCTCGAAGGAAAAGGCCGATGCATTCGGCGCGGAATTCAACATCCCGAACCGTCATCCAACCTATGACGAACTGCTCGCGGACAAGGAGGTCGAGGCCATCTACATCTCCACACCCCATCCGCAGCACGCTGAGTGGGCGATCAAGGCCATGGAGCATGGCAAGCATGTTCTGGTCGAAAAACCGATCGGGCTCAACCAGTACGAGGCGCAGGCCATGATTGAAGCCGCCGTGGCGAACAAGGTGTTCCTCATGGAAGCCTACATGTACCGCTGCCATCCCCAGACCCTGAAGCTGGTCGAACTCCTGCGCGAAAAAGTGATCGGGGAAGTGCGCGTCATTCAGGCGACCTTCTCGTTCCAGGCCGGGTTCAACGCCGACGGAAGAGCCTGGAACAACGCGCTGGGCGGCGGAGGAATACTCGATGTGGGCGGGTACACCACCTCCTTCTCCCGCCTGATCGCAGGGGCTGCTCTGGGACGACCGTTTGCCGACCCGGTGGCCGTGACGGGCGCAGGTGCGCTTCATCCTGAGACCGGTGTGGATGCGTGGGCGATCGCAACACTGAAGTTCGAGGGGGACATCGTGGCCTCGGTGGCTACGGGCGTAGGTGTGAGCCAGGAGAACGTCGTGAGAATCTTCGGGAACGAGGGAAGCATTCTACTCCCGGACCCCTATGTCTGCAACCGCGCCGGGAAAAGCGGCGGCAAGATCATCATCAGCACGCGGAAGGGCGGAGTGCAGGAGATCACCGTCGAATCGCCCGTAACCAGCTATGCCCATGAGGCGGATGTTGCAGGCCTCGCTATCATGGCGGGGCAGCAGCAGGCCGAACCGATGTCGTGGAACGACACGCTGGGAAATATCCGGACGCAGGATCAGTGGCGCAATGCCATCGGCCTGGTCTACGAGGCGGAGAAACGCCTCCTCAGCCACCGGCAAGGAAATCCGGCTCAAGAAGTAGTCTTACTCAACTACCTTCTTCATTGAAGCTTTTATCGGCTATGATACATTTCACCGTCCTTTCAGGAGAGGCGGCGCAATGAGTCACAACTGCATATTCTGCAAAATCATAAAGGGAGAAATCCCCAGCACGAAGATCTATGAAGATCCCGAGGTGCTGGCTTTTATGGACATTAGCCCCGTCGTCAAGGGCCATTCCTTGGTAATCCCCAAAGCCCACCACAATCCCCTGATGGATACTCCTCCCGAAATCCTTCAAAAACTCATCACTGTGGTTCAGAAAATTGCCCGCGCCCAGAAAAAAGGACTCGAGGCCGACGGCGTTAATGTATCTCAGGCCAACGGCGCAGCGGCAGGCCAGGTGGTTCCTCACATTCACTTTCATGTGATCCCCCGATTCACCGCCGACGGATTCCACGGCAACTGGATTCCCAAGAAATATGACTCACCCGGTGAAATGCAAGATTATGCCGACCGTATCCGCAAGGCCCTGGACTGAGCCCCCCTACTCCCATGCAAAAACACGGCTTTGAAGAATCATTGAAGCAGATTATCGCGGAAGACACGCGTTACCCGAAGGAGGCCTATGTCTTCCTTCGCCTCGCACTCAATTTCACAATCAAGACCATGCAGAAGCCTTCCACTGGCCCCGCCCGTCACATCACCGGACAGGAACTTCTGGAAGGAATTCGCCGCTACACCCTTCAGGAATTCGGCCCCATCTCCCGCACCGTCCTCAGCGAATGGGGCATCACCCGCACGGAAGATTTCGGAAATATTGTCTTCAATCTGGTCCGGCATGGCCTGCTCGGAAAAACCGATCAGGACAAAATTGAGGACTTTTCAAACTCCTATTTGTTTCAGGAAGCATTCACAAACCCATTCCTTCCTACCTCAGCCAGAAATCAAAACCCAGTCGGAAAAGCAAAAAAACCAATCCGAAAAACCAAAAAAGAAATTCCTCCATGAAAAGAATCTGCATCCTCCTCCTCCTCACCGCCGGCCTCGCTGTCGCGGCAATGGCCGATCAAGTTGACTCCTCCGCCCTGACCACGCTGAAGCAGTCCAACGACCGCCTCGTTCGATTTTCGTTCGATAACGGCATGACCTGCCTTTTAAAAGAAGATCATTCCGCCCCCGTGGTCTCGATACAAATCTGGGTTGGGTCCGGTTCCATTCATGAAGGCGAGTGGCTCGGGGCCGGTCTCTCTCATTATGTCGAACATATGGTCTTCAAAGGAACACCTACCCGGAAGCCAGGCGAAATCGCCAAAACCATCATCGGCCTCGGCGGGAAATTGAACGCCTATACCAGCTTGGATCGTACCGTGTTCCACACCGACCTTCCCTCCCGTAATTGGAAGGATGCCTTGGCTACCCTGTCGGACGCTGTCATCAATGCCTCTTTCCCGGAAAGCGAATGGGGCCGGGAAAAGGAGGTCATCCTCCGTGAATTCAGCATGGGGAAAGATGATCCAGACAGGGAAATTCAGAAACTTCTCTTTGAAACCGTCTACACAACACACCCCTACCGTATCCCTGTCATTGGCCTGCGCGACATCTTCAAGTCCATTACCCGTGAGGATTTGATCGGCTTCTACCACCGCCGCTATAGTCCCGATAACATGGTGGCCGTTGTCGTGGGTGATATTCAACCCGATGATGCCAGACAGGCCCTGACCGCGACATTTTCAGGCTTTGCCCGCCGCGCAAATCCACCTGTCTTTATTCCCACGGAACCGCCCCAGACCAGCCCACGCCAGATCCGAAAGGCGGGGGCTTACAATGTGTCGCGGCTGGAAATGGCATTCCATACCACGACCTTATCCGATCCGGATGCCCCTGCCCTGGACTTGCTTGCCTCGATCATGGGGGGCGGCCAAAGTTCACGCCTTGTACAGGACATCAAGGAAACCCGCAAACTTGTCCACGGCATCAGCGCCTCCTCGTTCACCCCGTTGTATCCCGGCCTGTTTTCCATCAGTGCCACGTTCGACGCCGCCCGTGAGAGCGCGGTAGTCGACACCCTTCAGGAAACCGTCGCCTCATGGGTCAATCTGTCTTTTTCGAAAAATGAAATCGAGAAAGCTAAACGAGTCATGCTCGTGAGTGAATTGTCCGGACTCCAAACCATGCACGGGCAGGCCGCCAGCATGGCTGAAGGCCAGCTTTTCATGCGGGATCCGCGCTATTCCGAATCCTATCTGGCACGCTTACAAGCGGTGACCGCCGCCGATCTCCAGGCCGTCGCCCGGAAATACTTCCGTCCCGAAAACCGGACCACAGTCATTCTCGGCCCTGAATTGGGTTCCGCCAATGGAACCCTACCCGCCGCCATGAACCAACCGTCCGAGGTCATCAAGCGTACGCTGCCCAACGGTGTTCCACTGATCCTGCGGGAGGATCACCGGCTTCCCTTCATCTATGTCTGCGCCACCTTTCTGGGAGGCGTCATCTCGGAGGATGAAAACACGAGCGGAATCAGCCAATTGATGTCCGACCTGCTCATCCGGGGAACCCCGCGCCGGAGTGCTGTCAAGATTGCACAAACCGTGGAAACCCTCGGCGCCGAATTGTCACCCTTCGCCGGGTATAACAGTGTCGGACTTCGGGGCCGCAGCCTGTCGGGCGATGCGGACACCCTGCTGGATGTCATGTTCGACTGTCTCGGCAACGCCGCCTTCCCCACCAACGAGGTGGATAAACAAAAAGTCGTCCAACTGGCGGCCATCTCGGCCGAGCAGGAAGAGCCCATGAACATTGCCCGAGACGCCCTTAACGCGGCCCTCTTCGCCGGACATCCCTATCGCCTGACGCCCCTGGGGACGCCCCGTTCCGTCGCTGGTCTGGATCAAGCCGCCCTACGGGAGTATTACCGGCGACAACTTGTGACAGGAAACCTGGTGATCTCCCTGTTCGGGGACATCACGACGAAGGATGCCGAGGCGCTGGTCTCCCGGTATGTCTCCCGTATTCGCCGGGATGTGGCACCGGCCCGGCTCGGAGCCAGCCCCAGCCCCATACTTCCCGCCCGGCTTGAAAAACGCGAACCGCGCGAACAATGCATTGTCCTGTACGGATTCCCGGGCGTCAGCATTTCCGATCCACGCCGGGACCCGTTGGATCTTCTGGAAGCGGCTACGAGCGGAATGTCCTCCCGATTATTTGAAACCGTCCGGGAGAAAAGGGGGCTTGCCTATTATGCCAGCACCACCCAGCGCTTCGGCCTGGATAGCGGGATCTTCACCCTTTTTGCAGGAACCCGGATTGATGCCCTCCCCCAGGTCGAAATGCTTATCCGGGAAGAAATTGAACGTGTGACAACCCAAGGGCTGGAGCCTGAAGAGATCGCCCGCGCCCGGAACATGATACTCGCCGAGCATGAGATGCGCCTTCAGGATAACGGCGGGCTCGCCATGATGTGCGCCCTTGATGAGTTATACGGCCAGGGATTCAATCATGAATTCACCACCCGAAAACGCATTGAAGCCGTCACTCCGGAGCAGATCAAGCAGGCGGCCATCTCCATCCTGACCACCAACAAACTGGCCATCTCCGTGGTTCTACCGGCAGCGGCGAAGCCGGGGGCTCAACCGGCGAATTGAAGGTCGTAGAGGCGCTTGTAGGTGCCTTGGGCCTTTAACAGTTCATCGTGGGTTCCAGATTCAACGATCCGCCCCTTCTCAAGAACGATGATCTTGTCGCAATCAATGATCGTCGAGAGACGGTGGGCAATGGCAAAGACCGTGCGTCCCGTCATCAAGACATGCAATGCGGACTGAACCGAACGCTCGGATTCCGTATCCAGGGCGCTGGTGGCCTCGTCGAGGATCATGATCGGCGGGTTGCGCAACATCGCGCGGGCAATCGCCAACCGCTGTTTCTGGCCACCGGACAGCCGGACACCCAGATCGCCCACCTTGGTCTCATATTGCTCAGGCATCTCCATGATAAACGCATGGGCATTGGCCTGCTTGGCGGCCGCGATAACCGCATCCCGATTCGCCTCCCGTGACCCGTAACTGATGTTGTTCGCGACTGTGTCATTGAACAGCACCGTATCCTGGGTCACGATCCCCATCAGCCGCCGCAGGGAAGGAATCGTCATGTCCCGAACATCCTTCCCGTTGATTTTCAACTGACCGCCTGTAACGTCATAGAAGCGAGGAATCAGACTGACGAGCGTGGTCTTACCCGAGCCGGATCCGCCGACGATCGCAATACGCTGCCCAGCCGTCACAGTCAGCGACACTCCGTCAAGAACCGCACCTTCCCCATAGGTAAACGCGACATTTTCAAGCTTTATCGTTTCAACCTTCTCCTCGAACTCTACCGCGCCCGGTCGTTCTTTCACTGAAATGGGCGTATCAAGAACCTCGAAAATCCGATCTGCAGCAGCCACCGCCTGCTGGATTTGCAAATGCATGCGACTGAGCTTCTTGACCGGTTCATACATCATGAACAGCGCACCGGCGTAGGTCATGAACTCATTGTATTTCATCCCGAGTTTCCACACATAGATCAACACCAGGCTCACCCCGATGGTGGAAATAAAGACAATGATCGGCTCCACTGCAGAATTGGCGCGCGCCACCTTGATGATCCGCCTGAAAAACGCATTGTTCTGCTCCTCGAACCGGCCCGTCTCATAAGGCTCCATCCCGAACGCCTTGACGACCCGCACCCCGCCGATCATTTCCTGCAGAACGGACACCAAATCCGCCACCCGCTGCTGTGCCTCCCGCGTGAAGCGCCGCACCCGCCGTCCGAATACCGCCACCGGCAAAATACAGATCGGGAACAACACCATACTGATCAGCGCCAGCCAGGGGTCGATCACCAGCAGCGCAATCACGGCAACAATCAACGTCAGCGGCTGCTTCGCCACATCCTCGACCACCACCGATACCGCATTTTCAACCGCCATGGGATCATTGGTGGTCCGGGCTATCAACTCCCCGCTCCGGCTTGAAACAAAATAGGACAACGACAAGGCGTTGAGTTTACTGAACAAGGCATTGCGCAAGTCCATGACCACACGCGATCCGACCCATCGGATCTGATACTTCGCCATGTAATCCGCCACTCCCCGGACAATCCCCACAACGGGCAACATCAAGGCGGTCAAAATCATCAGCCAATCAACGGAAAAGTTTTTCAGAAAGAATCCCGAAAGCCGCGCCTGAATCGCGGCGAGGCGATTTTTAAACGAGTTCAACAGCCCGGAGGAGGGGCTGATCCCGGTCTCACTACTCGCAGGCACTGCCTTTTGTGGGGCGATGGATTCAACCGGCGATCCCTGAGGAACTTGGACAACGGCAACGGAAGAAACGGCTGGCGCCCGCTCAAAGAACACGGGAAGCCCCTTGTTGACAAACAACAGGAACCCCCCGTTCGCGATGGCATAAAGACAGCCGAACAGAATTCCGACTGTCACCCTTTTCCAATACGGGCGTGTGTAAACCAGCAGGCGCCGGTATGTGGCTAGATCCCCGTCTTTGCTTTTTTCAGGTGCTCCCATGGCGGGTAAGAATCATGCCCGGAGAGGGTAATTTCAAGCGTAAACTTAGGGACACCTAAAACCACAGGAGAATGCCTCGTCACTTCTCTACCGGGACCACGATCCCTTGCATGATGACCTTCTGGCAAAGGACAAACACCAGGAGCGTCGGAATCGAGGCCAGAATCAGGGATGCGAACACCACCCCCTGCCCGCTGGTCGACTGCAACTGGTACAACCATGGCATAATCGTCCACATACGCTCATCCTGACAGAGCAGCAATGCCATCATGAAGTTGGTATAGGCCCCTGTAAACGCGCCCAGCGCCGTGACCGCGAGAATCGGCGTACTGAGTCGCATGCTGATCTGCCAAAACAATCTGAACTCGCCCGCCCCATCCAACTGGGCGCACTCATAGAGCTCCCTGGGAAGTGAATCAAAGAAACCCTTGAGCAGGAAAATGGTGTACCCGTTCGCCAACCCCGGCAAAACCAGTGCGGCAAACGTGTTCAGGAGATGGAACTGCCTCAACATCAGGAAGATCGGGATCTGCGTCACCATGGGCGGAAACGCCATCGTCAACATCAGGAACAGCAGCAACTTGTAGGTCGACCGGGGCCGGTACCGGCTCAGGGCATACGCCGCCAGGGGATTAAAGATCAGGGCGCACAGCACCGAAAGACCGCAATACAGTGCGGTGTTCACCAGCGCCCGACCATGGCGAAAGATGTAGTCGCCCACCGTCAGAAAGTTGCGGGTCACGAATTCCCGGCGGAGCCCTTGAATTTGCGATTTGAATGCCTGGTAATGAAATTCCTGCTGGGGCGGACGGATGTCAAGCCAGGAGGAAATGGCAGATTGCTGATTGGAGATTGGAGATTGGAGATGACGGTTCAAGGCTTCAAGGGAACCGTATTTCGTCTGGAGCCAATCGCGGAAACGGAAATCAACTGTGTCCAGGGAAAGGGCTTCAGCGGGCAGAAGATGCAGGGTTCCGGTACCCGAATCGCGCCAACCCTGGAGAAAGGACTCCCAGTCGGACAAAGCGACCCCGCTCGCTGGCGGCTGCTCGGGAAATGGGGCCTGCTCAAAACTTGAAAAAGACGTTCCATACCGGCTGTTCAAAATCGAAATGTCATGATACTTGGCTTTCAGAAAATCACGGTAGGCAGGCGTCACCGACATGTCCGCCCTGATCCAGGCCAGGCTCAATATGCCCCGGACAAACCGCTCCCAGTCATCCCGCTCCAATATCGAACTTTTCGCCGGATCAGGAAGCCGTTGGGCTAGATGAATCTCACTCCAGGCCCGATAGGCGGTGCCGTGGGCCCGGTTAAAGTCGGTCAAATCACGGGTGTACTGGTTTTTGAGAAAAGCATTTTTATAAAAGCCCTCGGCACTGAAATAATACCGGAACTCCTCGGGCTGAGTCCGGACAAAATCCGTTACCGCCCGGTCGAACGCCCGATCCCCGCCCCGGACCCGCCGCTCAAGGCCATTCCTGGGCAGCACGAAAAAGGCATTCCATCCCACAAAAGTCGTCCCCATCGCCTCATTAAGCCGCGCGATATCATCCCCATGCGCCAGTTCCATCCGGTTCTTGAAATCCCGGAGGCCGGAGGGAATGACCCCGCGCGACTGAGGCGCCGCAAGATATCCAAGATCAAAGGTGTATACAGGAAGATTTCCGGACTTCAGGAACGCCTGCCATTCCAGAACCAGCAGGGAGCATCCGCCCGGCGGCTCGACTTTTTGAAATGTCGCCGCATCGTTGTCATAAGCCCATCGCATCTGGTTCAATGACTCGTTAAAAAGCCCCTCTATATGTTTCCGGTAGAGAGCCGCATCATCCGTCAGAAATTCCGGAATCACCTGCTGATCCGCCGCATCCACCGCTGACTTCGTGCTCCCCGCCAGCATCAGCAGAAAGGGGTAAATCATCGTGACGGCACCGACCATCAGCAGCGCATACATGATCCCAACAAGAATCCTTGTCTTCCAGTGACGACGGCCTATGAGTGAGAGAATGGGCATGGGAAGAAATTGTAGATTGTTGATTTTAGATTGTAGATTGCTAATACAATGCAGTATATAGTTTAGTCATGAATAGCGGCGATCTTAAAAAGCGCACGAAAGCGTTTACGTTGCGCGTCCTGAAGCTGACCGACGCAATACCAAACACAATCAAAGGGAGAGCGATCAAAGGACAGCTTGTGCGTTCCGGGACATCGGTCGGCGCGAATTACAGGGCGGCCTGTCGCGCCCGCTCCCCGGCAGAATTTTCGGCAAAACTCGGAACCGTGATTGAAGAAGCAGACGAAAGCGCCTTTTGGATTGAAATCATAATCGACGACCAAATTATGGAACCTACTCGCGTAATCCCACTTCTTCAAGAAGCTGATGAACTGGTGGCCATCATGACCCGATCCCGAAAAACCGTCATCAGTTCCATGAAAGACAAGCGACAATAGTCTATCCATCCATTTCAGCATAAATATTTCTCTTCGCATTTTAATCTACAATCTAAAATCAACAATCTACAATACGTAATCAACCCGCACCCCCCGCCTTGAATTCAACCCTCGACAACATCTTCAGCTGTTGCACTGTAAACCCGATCAAAATCACACCCAACATCCAGGCAGCGGCGGTGGCGGGGCCGAACTTGAGAAAAGTGAAGGCCTTGTACCAGATATGCAGGCCCGCCACCTCAGTATTTGCGGCACCGCCGGTCATCACAAGAATGTTGCCGGTTGCCGCATAGAACGAGCCTATAAACGCGCCAACAAAATTAATCAGGATCAGGGGCTTTAGAACGGGGAACACCACAAACAGGATTTTATCGATGAAGGTGGCACCATCCACATCCGCCGCCTCGTAATAATCATCCGGAATCCCCTTCAAGGCCGCCAGATAGATCAGGCACCCCGGCCCCATCCCCGCCCATACCATGGGAATCACGCATGACAACATCGCTGTGTCAGGATCCGATAGCCAGTGATAGGCCTCGGGAACATGCCGGAACAGACGCCCGGGCAGGTGCGTCAGCAACACACCCAAAGGTTCGCCACCGGGACACAGGATCGGCCAGGCCATCCGCCCCATCGTCACCAGAAGTACCATCCCGACCCCAGCAAATGCCCACGCCGCCCAACGCCGGTCGTTAATCCTAAGGCGGCGCGCAAACAGAAGCGACACGGTTAACAAGACAACCCCGGTTAAGAGGAATCCGATAGCAGGGATGTTCATCACTACCGCATTCAATACGCCGTGTTCCGAGGGATCAAAAAACTCTTTCCACAGTAGAATCGTGACAATTCCCGTCACCACGGCAGGCAGATAAAAAACCAGCCTGAAAAACAATTTTCCGCCCGGTATCTCCTGAAGCAGTACCGCGAGAGCCATCGGAGGCAGGAAGGTGAGCGCCAGCACTAGAAAACTGTACCGGAATGAATTGAGCACCGCCTGCCACCACGCCCCGTCAAACAGCACATCCCCGAAATTATCCAATCCCACCCACGTGGAGGCACCCAGCAGCCGATAATCCTGAAAAGCCATCATCGAACCGCGCAGCAAGGGTACATAATGCCAGATGAAAACTGTCAAAACAGCAGGGAAGAGAAGTAGAGCAACCCACATGACGCGGCGGCGCCCACCTACCCGCACGCCTTCCGCCGGCACTTCGTCAGGCGGCGAGAAGAGCTGCGTAATTTTGCGAAATCCCAGAATAAATGCCACCAGAATACCCGCCAACACTACCCCGGCCACACTCCTCCGGATCGACCGATCCCGCGGCGAAACCACGCCCATCATCTGCTCGTTGGCGCGGCGCACCCCATCGCGCAGGAGACCTTGCAGAATATCCAACCGCCGCCCCTGCTCAACGGGCAACTGATCCTTCAACACCATCGTCTCCGCCTTCTGCAACGGCAGGGTCATCATCTCATAGGCCAGATTACTATTTCCACCATACGGTTCCGGCTTTCCGGTTTCCATGGCCACATCAAATGTCCGGGCCCAACCCGGAGGCGACAACCGTTCGATTTCCGGGTACCCGAACAATCTCAAATAACGCGGATGAATGAACCTGCCTAACCCGCTTTCCACCATGACACGGGTCTTGATGGCCGTGGCCTCACGACTGTCAAAATACCTCATATATTCCCAGGCGGCATCGCGCACCGCCGGCTCCTTGATGCCCGAGAACAGCCCCATCATCATGCTGTTCAACTCTGTCCCCCGGTCCCCGCGCGGCCCCTTCGGAATCGGAACCATCCCGGTCACATCGGGATTGATGGTGGAAATTAATTTTTCATCCACATAGGCAAACCACATCCCGATCTGGCCTCGTTCCTGTCGGGAGATAAAATCGCCGGTATCCTTGCAGGAGTAACCGCGCCGGATTTTTCCTTTCGAGTCCTCCCACTTCTCGGCGCTCAACCGGATATAAAAATCAAGCGCTTCGGCCGCCGCGCGGGAATCAAAAGCGCAGCGCCATTGCCGGGTCGACGTGTCATACACTACGGCCTCGCCGCCATAGGACCAGAGGATGGGAAGCCAATAATGGGCCTCCTGTTTCCCCCGGACCAGAAAAAATCCATAGGTGCCCGCCTCGGGATCTGTCAACTTTTTGGCCGCCGCCATCAGATCATCCAACGTCCACTCCGATGTGGGATATGGCATCCTTTTGGCGTCAAAAAGATCTTTTCGGAACATCAGGACATTGCCCATCGCGCCACCATACGGAAGAGCCCAGACATGGGTTCCGCCCGGGCCTGGCCGCCGGATAACCGGCCACAGCTTTGGATTGATCCGGAACTCCTGCGCCTCCCGATCCATCGCCGTAAAATAGCCGTCTTCGGGCCGGTCCAGGGGGTATAGGAAATTATTGCGGATATAGGTTTCCGACTTGCGGAAGTTGACATAGAGAACATCCGGTGCCAGCCCGCCGGCAATCGCGAGAAGGTCTACCTCAACCCCCTTGACCGTGATGCCGGTAAATCGTTCCAGTTCAACCGACACGTTGTCCCAGGAATGCACTCCATATCGATCGGGATCCGCCTGGTACCGCGCCCGGTATTTTTCAGCAAACAATCTGGGGAAATCTTTCTTGAACGCTTCGACCGCCTCCACCCCCGCCCGACTGGCCACATCCGGACTCGAAGGATCCGGCAGATCAAACAACCTCACATGAATCACGGTTTTCCCGGCCCGCTCCTCAATCCAGCCCGCCGACGCCCGTTCCGCCGTCGAAAACGCCACCACCCCCAGCACCAGGGACACCAGCCATCTTATGTTAAACATCCTCATCGCATTATTAACCGTCTCATTGTTGACTTTACATGATCCGGGTAGGGAGGCCTCTTGCTACTCTGCGAAGTAGCATACTTCGCTACGAAGCACGAGCCGAGGCCTCCGCGGACGGTTCGGAGAGCCGTCCCTACCCTGAGTTCATGTCACTGTCCTTCAAACCGGTGCCGTCTTCCGCTTCAGCCACTCCCGATCACCTGGATCTAGTTCTGGCGACAACACGCTCCAAACCCGTCGGTGATAGCGGTTCAGCCAGTCGCGCTCTTCGGATGTCAACAGCGACATCACAACAGGAGCGGTGTCGATGGGACACAGGGTCAGGATCTCAAACTGCAGGAACTCACCGGATCCCGTCGTTTTATAAGGCTTCACAACCACCATATTTTCAATCCTGATGCCGTATTTTCCTGGCTCATAATATCCGGGCTCAATCGTGGTCACCATCCCGGACTTCAAGGCGCAGGCGTTCCAGGCCTGACTGAATCCATGCGGCCCCTCATGCACATTCAGAAAGGATCCCACTCCGTGTCCACTCACATGCCGGTAATTCAACCCCTCCGCCCAAAGCGGAAACCTGGCCAGCGCATCCAGGTGGGTACCCGTGGTTCCGGCCGGAAAGTGGATGCGACTTAATGCCATGAAACCCTTCAATACCCGTGTATAGTTCAAACAGGCCTCACGCGGGACCGGTCCCAACGCCATCGTCCGGGTCGTATCCATCGTGCCTTCGAAGTATTGCCCGCCGGAATCCACCAAAAGCAAACCCCGCCTCCCCAATTTTCGGGAACGCCGGGCATCCGCCCGATAATGAATAATCGCCCCATTTGCCCGGTAGCCGCAAATCGCAGAAAAACTATCACCCCGGTACTCCGAAGCCTCGCCCCTTGAGGCCGCCAGCTTTTCGCCGACGGAATATTCCGTGACCGGCTCCCCGGCCTTGAGGGCACGATCCAGCCAGGCCATGAACCGGACCAGCGCAAGCCCGTCGATAAGGGCGGCCTTGTGGAAATGCCCCTGCTCCACCGGGTTCTTCACCGCCTTCATCGCCGCCGTGATGTCAGGAGTTTCCTCGATCTTCTTCGAGGAATCCGGCAAAGCATCGACCAACCACTGACTGATCCGGGCGGGATTGTACGACAAGGATTTTGATGACGACAGCGCCTTCAGGTGCCCCGCAACGGCAGCGTAGGGATAAAGTCTCACTCCAGCCGCCGCCATCCTCTTTTTCAATGGTTCAGAAAATTTCGCCTTGTCCGCAAACAGGCAGGCGGTTTTCCGCCCCACCAGGGCATAGGCCAATACCACGGGACAGCTGGCAACATCACTCCCGCGGATGTTAAACAGCCAGGCAATATCATCCAGCGAGGCGAGAAGCAGGTAATCCGTCCTCTTTTCCGCCAGATGGGCGCGCACCGCCTTCAGTTTATCCCGGCGACTCACGCCTGCATAGGCCAGGGGATAATCGAGGGCCGGCCCGACAGGCAACCCCGGCCGGTCTTTCCAGACCAGGCCCACAAGATCCTCATGCATCCGCAGCCTGAGTTGTTTTGGGGAAAAAGCTTTTTTCATGTCCCGTGCCGCCTCAACTGAAAAAAGCGCTCCATCACACGCCACGGTCTGGCCTTTTTTTAAGTGAGAAAGGATCCACTCATTCGTGGTGGGAACACCGGGCTCGCGGCTCTTCAACAATTGAATCGAACTTCCCCTGAGTTCCTGTTCCGCCTGAATAAAATACCGACCATCCACCCAGAGCAGTGCCTGCCCGGCAGTGATCACCAACGTACCCGCCGAGCCGGTGAACCCGGAAACCCACTGCCGCGCCTGCCAACGGGGTGAAACAATTTCGCTCTGATGAGGATCTGAGGATGGAACCACCAGTGCCGCCACGTTTCGAGCCGCCATAAGTTTCCTCAAAGCCGCGATTTTTTCAGATGTTGTCATACCCCGTCTGTATCCCTATCTTTTCGATTTAGCCAGCCTGCAATCTCAGCGGCCATTGCCGCCCCGATCCCGGGCACGGCGGCGATATCCTCTTTACTAGCTTGCTGAAGCCGGCGCACCGACCCGAAATGAGTCAACAACGCCGCCTTTCGTTTATCCCCCATCCCGGGGATCTCATCAATCACCGATTCACGAAGGCGGCGGGCACGCAATGTCCGGTGATAGGCCAGGGCAAAACGATGCGCTTCGTCCCGAATCCTCTGAAGAACATAGATCGCCTTCGAGTCGGCGGGGAATCGCAAGGGCGACACGCGACCCGGAACATGGATTTCCTCATAACGCTTGGCCAGACCAATGACGGGAATCCGCTCATATCCCGATCGGACCATTTCTCCCTGGGCGGCATTCAACTGCGGCAATCCGCCATCCACGATCAGCAGGTCTGGCGACACGCCCCCCTCCGTCCGTAATCGTTCAAACCTGCGCCGGATGACTTCTGCCATCATCGCCGGATCATCCGACTGGTGAACCGTCTTGATCCTGTAGTGCCGGTATCGGGCTGGTGCCGGCACGCCATCGACCGCGCAAACCTGGCTGGCCACCGAGTGTTTTCCGGAAATGTTCGAGATGTCATAACATTCGATCAATTTCAGCGGCGTCGGTATCCCAAGCGCCAGCCGGAGTTCCTCCACCCCGATTCTGGCATCAACCGTCTTCATTTCGGGGGTTGAGAGCACCCGGGCACGTTGGCTGCAGATTTCCTTCAGCATAAGCCAGGTGTCACGCAGGGCAGCGGCCTCCTCAAACTTATGTAGCCCCGCCGCTTCCTCCATACGCTCCCTGAGGTCCTGCAGTAATGCCGGGGTTTCACCTCTTAAAAAGGCGCACGCGGATTCAACCTTCTGAAGGTAATCCGACCGGGTAATCCTGCCGACGCAGGGAGCGGAACAATACCGGACAATGTCATTGATGCAATGCCGATGGTCCTCCGGCCCGGGGTTCAAGGGGCGGCACTTCCTGAGCCCAAACGTTTTTTCGACAAAATCCATAGCCGCACGGGTGGCGACAGAATTGACATAAGGCCCCAGATAAACTGCACCATCGTCTTTGCGGAGTCGAACGGCCTTGAACTGGGGCCAAGGCTCCGAGGGATCAATCTTAAGCATCAGGAAACGCTTATCGTCCCGCATGTCAACATTGTAGCGGGGCTTATAATCCTTGATGAGCTGCCCTTCCGTCAACAGGGCTTCGGCCTCATTCCGGGTCACCAGGATATCAAAATCATCCACGCTGCGGATCAAGCCCCTCAGTTTGGGATCGGCCTTGACCCATGTTCCGGTTCGAAAATAGGACTGCACCCGCTTCCGCAGGGATAGCGCCTTCCCGATATAAATAATTTTCCCGCGCCGATCCCGCATCAGATAGCATCCCGGCTTGTCGGGAAGTTCCTGAAGCTTTCGTCGAACTTTGTCGGATAACATAATCACGCCCCCCACTGTACAACACGGTCCGCCGCGCAACAAGCTTGGGTGCTTGAAGCCGGCGGTTCCGAATACAGGGGGAGGGCGGAGCGTGGATTGTTGAGCGATGGC